>JAITDQ010000334.1 GCA_031282485.1 Tannerella sp.
CTGATTCAGATGCGGCAACTCGCCGCCGAACTGGACGAAGCCTATCAACAGGTCTTGCTTGCCCAAAAATCCATCGCCGTAGCCGAAGAGAATGTCCGCATGAGCGAAGACCATTACAAGGCGGGCGTCTCTATTCTCTCCGACCTGCTCGACGCTCAAACCCTGCTTCAACAAAGCCATGACCAGTACGTCGAAGCGGCAACGGGATATTACATAAAGTTAGCGGAATACAAAAAGGCGCATTGAGCATCCGGGAAATCGGGGAATATACTCATTTTCAGGAATCGTTCATCTATTATTCATTAGGTTGGCTGGCAAGGGAAAACAAGATTCGTTTTTTTGAAAAAGAGGAAACGTTGTATGTCAGGTTGGAAGATTTTACTTCCGGAAGCAAACATACATGAATTTTGGCTGTATGATTTGGATGGTATCAGCGGCATGATTGGCTACGAATACCGCAACGGAATACAAATTAATGCAGGGTTGCATCCTGGATTGAAAGACCAGTTGGATGCCCGCAAAAACGACGCTACCGTAATAAACAAAGTTATCACAGTGGGTATGGGGTATCACTTTTAAGCATAAGAGAGATGAAAAAACGCCTGTCAAGACTGATTTTTATTTCACTGTTTCTCCTGCGGTTTTGGAACCTCCGCTCCCAAACGGAAGATGTGGGGGAGAAATATTTCTTTCACCCGCCTGCCGATTCCATCCGCACGCTTCCCTCAAAACAGGGAAAGGCAGCCGTCGAAACTGCCGGAATAAATATCGGCATCTGGGCTTTCAACTGGTTCGTAATACAGGAAGATTTTGCAAAAATCAAATTTAAGACAATGAGAAAATAATCTTTCACACGGTTTTGTCTGGGACAATGACCAATTTTCCACCAATCTGCTGGGACATCCCTACCACGGGGGATTATACTTCAACGCCGCCCGCGCCAACGGTATGAATTTCTGGCAATCGACCACTTATACCGTTGCCGGCAGTCTGATGTGGGAGTTCTTCCTGGAAAACGAATACCCGTCCATCAACGATTTTATCACAACGCCCGTCGGCGGAATGGCTTTGGGCGAAATCATCTTCCGCCTTTCCGGTTTGCTGATTGACAACCGTGCAACCGGATGGAACCGTTTCGGGCGCGAAGTGCTGTCCGCGCTGATTTCGCCCATGAACGGACTGAACCGTATTTTCAGCGGCGAAGCGTGGAAGGTACGGCATAAAGAGAACGGGTTTTCGGACGGTATTCCTGTCAAATTCTATATTGAAATTGGACACCGCGCTCTGGCCGAAGATTCGGAAATAAAGAACAAAATTGACAATGCCGTATTTCTTGACATGCAACTCCTTTACGGCAATCTCTTTTCGGAAGAAAACGAAAAGCCATATGATGCGTTTCAGGTGCGCACGTCGTTCAACTTTTTTTCGAAGCAGCCCGCAATCGGCAACGTCAATCTTGTCGGACAGTTATGGGGAAAAACATTCCCCTGAAGAACGAAAAATCAATGCTGCACTGGGGCGTCTTTCAACATTTTGACTATTACGATTCCAATTTCGAACGCCAGCAGGTCAATTCGTACCGCATTGCCGAAGCTGCGGCGCTGGGCGTCGGCAGACAGTACAGGAGGACGTCGAAACGCAACACGCAGTTTTTTTTTGAGCGCTTACCTGAACGGCATCCTGCTCGGCGGCAGTATCACAGACTATTACCGGGTGATTAACCGGGATTACAATATGGGTAGCGGTTTCAGTTCGAAACTTTATGCCGGCCTGCTGTTTGGAAACAAAGCCGGTCTGTATGTGAAAGTCGAGGACTACCGGCTTTTTACGTGGAAAGGTTACAGTCCCAACACAGACCTGTCGCAACTGACCGGTCACGAGATGGAGAATCTGAATATACAGGGCGACCGGGGCAATACGAAATTCACCATTCTGAATCAGAGATTCTATTATCGCCTGAAAAAGCGCTATGTGTTTTCACTCGAAACCTCTTATTATCTGCGTAACAGTTTCTATGATTATTTCCTTGGGGTAAAATATCAGATTGTAGAAAGTAAAATCGGAATAGGCTATTTATTATGAGAAAGAAAAAGAAAGTAACCGGAATCGTGATTCTCATATCCTTTGTTTGTAACGTTTTGCATGCTCAAATTACGAACGTTGAAGATATGTGGCGCAATCATACGGATACATCCAAAATGAATATTACACGCCCGTTATATCTCGAAATCAACGATTTTGACAGTATATCGGAACTGTTGGACAGCCAACCGAGTTTCAGCATGTACAAGGACAACTATATTATTACGGGAATTCCCGTAAACAGGGAAATCAATAAATATTCGGCGGATGTTAAATTCCAGTTGAGTATCCGGCAGCGATTAACCAAAACCGTCCTTCCATACAACACTTTTCTGATGTTAACCTATACGCAGAAGTCGTTCTGGGATGTTTACGTTAAATCGGCGCCTTTCAGGGACAGCAATTACAATCCCGGGCTTATACTCGTAAAACCGGTGATTCACCGAAACTATCTGTATGGAACAGCAACCCTCGCATTCGAACACGAATCGAACGGCAAAGACAGCCTTGATTCGCGCGGATGGAATTATTTTGTTCTGTCGGGCGTTTATTTTTTCAATGCCAGTTTTTCCGTTCAGGCAAAGGTTTGGGCAGGCTGGATGGACAGGGGGGACGACGATTTGGAGGGTGGTGGAAATACCGACCTATACAAATATTGGGGTCACGGCTTGCTCGCATTTAATTACAGGAGTTTAAATAGACTTCTTCGGAAAATAGAGAAGTAATCCGCCAGGATTGTATCTTTGCATCATGTTTTACAGGGCTATGGAAAAAATAAGTATGGCGCAATTAAAACGTTTAACAGGCGTCCAACGTGAGGTACTTGAGCAGATGCCAGAAGTGTTGAATGCATCGCAAGCCGGTTTGAGAAAACATCCCTTCGGGGAGCTCCGGCCAGATTAAGCAGTGCGGATAAATTACCGCTTTTATAGATGTACTGTCGGGAGTACCGTACGCGGTTTCATATTGGGGTTACTTATTGTCTTTCGGAAAGCCGTGTTTGTGAGATAATAAAAGAGGC
>JAITDQ010000345.1 GCA_031282485.1 Tannerella sp.
CGCTCTTCCTCTTGGACTTGAACCAAGGACCCTCTGATTAACAGTCAGATGCTCTAACCGACTGAGCTAAGGAAGAATGTTTTTTTGAAAATTGCGGTGCAAAGATAAACGTTATTTTCTAAATATGCAATACTTTTGCAGGAAAATTATCGTCGTATGACGGATTTATGCCGTATGATGTTAATTGACAGGAGAGTTATGTTTAAATAAATTTATAGGGAATGAAAATAATTGGTATTGGTAATGCACTTTTGGATGTGTTACTTCGATTGGACAGTGATGATGTCCTGTCTGAAATGGGAGTGAAGAAAGGGGCTATGGATTTGGTAGATGAATCTGTCATGAGGGAGATTCAACAGGCGCAGGCCGGACTGCCGCGCTCGGAATTTCCGGGAGGGTCGGTCGGGAATACGATGCGGGCGATAGCTAAGCTCGGCGCAGAGGCCGGATATATCGGGAAAACGGGAGATGACGAAGCCGGCAGAATTTATGAGGCAAAGACGAAAGAGGCCGGAGTGAAGCCTTTTTTCGTCCGTACGAAAGGGATTTCGGGTTGTTCTACCGTTCTGATATCGCCCGACGGCGAACGGACAATGGCGACGTTTCTCGGACCTGCCGAAACGTTGTCGGATGAAGAAATACCCGATGACGTTCTCCGCCGGTATGACTGTATCTACATGGAGGGGTATCTGATTTCCAACGAAAAACTGTTCCTCCCCGTGTTGAAACGGGCTAAGAGTATGGGATTGAAAGTGGCGCTGGACTTGTCGAACTTCAATATCGTTAACGGATTCAGGGATTTGCTGAAAGAAGCGATACCTGTATACGTCGACGTTCTTTTCTCGAACGAAAGTGAGGCGGAGGCGTATACGGGACTTCCCGCACGCGAAGCGCTGGACGTAATAACGAAGGATGTCGAAACGGCCGTAGTTACGATCGGTAAAGACGGCGCGTTAGCCGGCAGCCGTGGGAAAGTCGTGCATGCGAAGGCGTTGAACAGCTATGTTGTCGACACGACCGGCGCGGGCGATAATTTTGCCGCCGGGTTCCTGTACGGATATTCGGCCGGCGCAACATTGGAACAGTCGGCGAAGCTGGGGAGTTTGCTGTCTGCAAACGTTATCGACGTCGTCGGTGCGCAAATACCGGAAGAACGTTGGGGACAAATAAAGTTAAAAGTTAATGAGATTTTAAGGAAATAAGCGTAGAAATGACTATTTTTACGCCGTTTTTTCAAAGAATACATATAACATGCGACGAATAAAATTAAGTTTTCTGATAGTAATTCTCTCTGTATGCGGCATGTACGCACAAAGGTCGGGTACGGATTCGCAAACGGAGGGGCGTAACAAAAGCGATTATAATCGTTTTGAAGTAAGTAAGCAGCTGGATATTTTCAATGCTTTGATAAAAGAAGTGGAAATGTTTTACGTAGACACGGTTGACATCCAAAAAACGATGCGTCGCGGTATTGACGCGATGCTGAAAGGGCTTGACCCGTATACGGAATATATATCGGAGGATGAGATGGGACAGTTGAAATTCATCACAACCGGCGAATACGGAGGAATCGGCGCTATCATACGCTCCCGCGAAGGGGGGACGGTCATTGTCGAGCCTTACGAGGGGATGCCGGCAGCCGTTGCCGGACTGAAGGCGGGGGATGTGATTGCCGCTATTGATACGATTGATACGTCCGGACTGCCGTCTGATCGAGTAAGTGAACTGCTTAAAGGCGTTCCGAATACAAAAGCGACCGTGAAAGTAAAGCGTCCGGGAGTGAAGAAATTACTCAAGTTTGATATTGTTCGTAAACAGGTGATCGTTAACCAAGTTTCACATTACGGCGTTTACGGCGACAAGACCGGATATATCTGTCTGACGGGCTTCACCGACAAAAGCGCTCAGGAAATCAAATCCGCATTTGAAGACCTGAAGAAGAATCATCAGATAGAATCTCTCATACTGGATTTGAGGGACAACGGCGGCGGAGTGCTCGAAGGCGCCGTTCAGATAGTTAACCTGTTTGTTCCCAAAGGGAAAGAGGTGCTGTCGATGAAAGGGAAAGTAAGTCAGTGGGACAGGACATACCGTACATCCAATGACCCGATTGACACGCTCATACCCATAGCGGTGCTGATAAACGGGGCTACGGCGTCGGCATCGGAGATTGTTTCGGGAGCATTGCAGGATATGGATCGCGCGGTGCTCGTCGGACAGCGTTCTTTCGGGAAAGGCCTTGTCCAGACTACGCGCAACCTGCCTTATGAAGGGAAACTGAAAGTTACGACGAACAAATATTATATCCCGAGCGGCCGCTGCATCCAGCAATTGGATTACTCCCACAGGGGCGCAGACGGCAGTGTGGCGGCTATCCCGGACAGTCTTACTTCGGTGTTTTATACGGAAAACGGTCGCCCGGTACGCGACGGCGGCGGCATACGTCCCGACTTCGAAATGGAGGAGGAACAGACACCTGCCATGCTGTACTATCTGTATGCGGACAGGGATTATATCCTGTTCGACTACATAACGGAATGGGTGAATAAACATAAAACCATACCCCCGGCAGAAAAGTTTCATTATTCCGATGAGGATTATGAATCATTCAAGAAATACATGATAGAGAAAAATTTCGAATACGATCGCCAGAGCGAAAAGGCGCTTAATACATTGAAAGAAATTGCGCGGTTTGAAGGTTTTCTGGAGGACGATACGGAGCTGTTTGCGTCGCTGGAAGAAAAGCTCAAGCCCGACCCGGAACGCGATATGGCGCGATACGGTAAAGAAATCAGACGTCTGATTTCTTCGGAAATCGTAAAACGTTATTACTATCAGCGGGGAGAGGTACAGCAAAACCTGAAAGATGACGAGACCCTGCAGAAAGCGCTTGACGTGTTGAAGGATAACGAACTTTATACCAAAACACTTGACCCTTCGCCGGGCAGGAATCAGGAGTTCGTCTCGGAAACGAAACATGCCCGTTAACGGATAACCGTTCGATGATTAGCGAACCGAATGACCGGTCGCAACGGGGGGAAAACGCAGGCTGTAAACCGTAACCGTGAAGATGAACAGGGAATGGGGAACAGGGAATGGGGAACAGGGAATTGTGAACGGTTTACCGTTAGCGTACGATTTCTCCTGATCATTGCGCCGGTAAGATCATAAAAACATCAATAAAAAACATCAATAAAAACAACTTAACTTATGTCTAAAGTAAATGTAAAAAAAGTCCTTGTATTAGGTTCGGGCGCTTTAAAAATCGGACAGGCGGGGGAATTTGACTATTCAGGCTCGCAGGCGCTGAAAGCTCTTCGTCAGGAAGGTATCGCTTCGGTGCTGATCAATCCCAATATCGCAACGATACAAACGTCGGAAGGTATTGCCGATAAGGTTTATTTCCTGCCTGTAACACCTTATTTTGTGGAGGAAGTTATAAAAAAAGAACGGCCGGACGGCATTTTCCTCGCTTTCGGCGGGCAAACGGCATTGAACTGCGGAACGGATCTCTACCGGAACGGTATATTCGAGAAATACGGCGTACAGGTGCTCGGCACGTCCGTTGAGGCCATAATGGATACGGAAGACCGGGAACGGTTCGTTAACCGGCTTACGGAAAAAGGGATAAAAACGCCGGTAAGCGAAGCCGTCGAAACAATGCAGGATGCTATCCGCGCTGCCGAACGTATCGGCTTCCCCGTCATGATACGCTCGGCATACGTGCTGGGCGGCATGGGCAGCGGGATATGCCGGGATGTGAACGAACTCGGGACACTGGCGGAGAGCGCGTTCACGTATGCACCGCAGATACTTGTCGAGGAATCGCTTAAAGGCTGGAAGGAAATAGAATTTGAAGTCATACGCGATAAAAACGACCACTGCTTTACGGTCGTAAGCATGGAAAACGTCGATCCGCTGGGCGTTCACACGGGCGAAAGCATTGTTGTGGCGCCGACCTGCTCGTTGAGCGACGACGAAGTCGGGATGTTGCAGGAACTGTCCGTAATAACCGTGCGGCACCTCTGTATCGTCGGGGAGTGCAATATCCAGTTTGCCTACAATGCCGAAACGCGCGATTACCGGGTGATAGAAATAAATGCACGCATGTCGCGTTCGTCGGCGCTGGCGTCCAAAGCCAGCGGCTATCCCCTGGCTTTTGTGGCGTCCAAGCTTGCGCTGAACTACGGCCTGGATGAAATAGGGGAAATGGGAACGCCCAATTCGGCCTACGTTGCGCCTCAGGTGGATTATATCATTGCAAAAATCCCGCGCTGGGACCTGGCCAAATTTGTCGGCGTAGACCGCAAGATCGGGTCAAGCATGAAGTCGGTCGGCGAGATTATGTCGATCGGGAAAAGCTTTGAGGAAATCATGCAGAAAGGTCTTCGCATGATAGGACAGGGCATGCACGGATTTGTAGGGAATAACGACGTCGAATTTGAAGACCTCGATTACGAACTCTCAAACCCTACGGACTTGAGGATATTTGCGATAGCAAAAGCGCTGGAAGAGGGTTATTCGGTAGAACGAATATATGATCTGACAAAGATTGATCCCTGGTTTATCAGCGCACTGAAGAATATTGTCGACTTCACGAAAACGCTGGGTGCGTACGGGAAAATCGAAGATTTGCCCGGCGATTTGCTGCTGCAGGCCAAACGCCTCGGATTCTCGGACTTCCAGATCGCAAGGTATACGGAAAATCCTGCCGGCAACATGGAAAAGGAAAACCTGCGGGTACGCAGTCACCGGAAGAAACTCGGCATACTTCCTGCCGTGAAGCGGATCAATACGGTCGCATCGGAATATCCCGACCTGACGAATTACCTGTATCTGACGTACGACGGCAAGGGACATGACATATCATTTAACCGGGATGAAAAATCGGTCATCATCCTCGGGTCGGGCGCTTACCGTATCGGGTCGTCGGTAGAGTTTGACTGGTGTTCGGTGAATGCGACTCAGGTAGCGCGGAATCTCGGGTACAAGTCGGTTATGATTAATTATAACCCGGAGACGGTGTCGACGGATTATGACATGTGCGACAAACTGTATTTCGATGAATTATCGTTTGAGCGTGTCCTGGACGTCATTGATTTTGAGCAGCCGGAGGGCGTCATCGTGTCGGTGGGGGGACAAATCCCGAATAACCTGGCCATGAAACTGTATCGTCAGGATGTGCCGGTTTTGGGGACATCGCCCGTTTCAATCGACCGTGCGGAGAACCGTCACAAGTTTTCGGAGATGCTCGACCGGCTGGGCGTTGACCAGCCGAGGTGGGCTGAAGTTTCGAGCATGGAGGAGATCGATGCCTTTATCGAAGAAGTGGGTTTCCCGCTGCTGGTACGCCCTTCGTATGTGCTTTCGGGGGCGGCGATGAATGTGTGCCACAACAAGGAGCAGATGATTGCTTTCCTTGCGCTTGCGGCGAAAGTGTCGAAAGAGCATCCGGTTGTGGTGTCGGAGTTCCTGACGGAGGCTAAGGAGGTGGAATTTGATGCCGTCGCGAAGGAGGGCGAGGTCGTGGAATATGCAATCTCCGAACATGTGGAATTTGCCGGCGTACATTCGGGCGACGCTACGCTGGTGTTCCCTCCCCAGCGGCTTTATCTGGAATCGGTGAACAGGATTAAGAAAATAAGCCGTATGATTGCGAAAGAGCTTAACATATCCGGCCCTTTTAACATACAGTATCTTGCGAAAGATAATGAAATAAAGGTGATAGAATGTAACCTCCGCGCTTCACGAAGTTTCCCGTTTGTATCGAAAGTACTGAAGCATAACATGATCGAAACGGCTACGCGCATCATGCTGAACGCGCCTTATACGAAACCGGACAAGAGCGCTTTTGATATTGACCGGGTAGGGGTGAAAGCCGCACAGTTCTCTTTTGCGCGGCTGCATAATTCGGATCCCGTGCTGGGCGTCGACATGGCGTCGACCGGCGAAGTGGGATGCATCGGGGACAGTTTTCATGAGGCGCTGCTGTCGGCCATGATTTCCGTGGGCAATCATATCCCGGAGAGAAATATTCTTGTGTCGTCCGGTGCGCTTAAAAGTAAAGTGGAGCTTCTTGACCCGTGCAGGGAACTTGCCGCGAAGGATTATGTTATTTATGCGACGGCCGGCACGGCTGCGTTCCTGAACGAAAACGGCGTGAAGGCGATTTCCGTGAGCTGGCCTGACGAGGAAGGCGGAACGCCGAATATTATGGAAATGTTTTCAAACCACAGGTTCGACCTGGTGATTAACGTCCCGAAAGACCAGACCAGACGCGAACTGACGAACGGATACCGTATCCGCCGCGCCGCGATAGACCATAATATCCCCCTTATTACAAATATCCGTCTTGCAAGCGCCTTTATAAGCGCCTTCTGCCGGATGAAAACGGAGGATATCCGGATTAAGTCGTGGCAGGAGTATCCGGTCTAAAACTTTTTCCTGACGACCGACTGTACGACGTTGATCACATAGTCGCCCAACCGTTCACATTCGGAGACGATATCCATATAATAGATGCCATCGGAGTAGGGATACTTCTTGGCATCTATGTTTTCGATATTGTCGTTTTTCAACTGGTTGCGGTAGTTGTTTATTTCGTTTTCGATGTTGACGGAGATGTCCATGTCTTCGTTCGTTACCTCCGGTTCCGTTTTTTCGAGAAGCTCGTTCATGCGCACGATCGCCTTGTCGTCGAGCGAGAACATCTGGTCGACGTTGTGGTTCAGGCTGTCGATGAAGACCGATTTGCCGTCGTTACGGCGTTTAACGGCTTTTGCCAGATTGTAGCATGAATCGGCGATACTTTCTATTTCGGAGATGATGCGGAGCATCATGCGGACGTTTTCCTTTCCGAGCGAACTCAGGCGTCCTTCCAGCGCTTTCGTGAGGTAGTTCCCGATTTCAATCTCCATACGGTCGCTTATCTGTTCGTATTTTTCTATGCGGGCATACGTTTTAAGGAATCCGTCGATGTCTTTTTCATAATAAAGCTCCCTGACCATGCCGAACATGCGGTATACGCGCGTGCCGTAGAGTGCGATTTCCTTTTGTGCCTGCAGCAGCGAAAGCTCCGAAGTGGAGAGTATCACGGCGGGGAGGAACTTCAATTGAAATTCCTCTTCCTGCCCGTTCTTTTTGGGCTTGATGATGCAGGAACATATCTTGACGTAAAGGTTTACGAACCAAATCATGATGCAGATGTTGGCAATGTTGAACATGGAGTGGAACAGCGACAGGCCGAAGGATATGGAGACCTGCAGCGAGAGGGCTTTGTCGCGCAGGGCGGCGAGTTCCGGGTCGGCGGGTTTATCGCCGGACGTGATCTGTTCCACCACTTCGGGCGTGAGGCCGTTCAGGAACGACGCCAGTTCCGCCGGATTCCCCGGGCCGAAACGGGTCACGATCCACGATATCATGCTTACAAAGGGATAAAACAGCACAAGTATCCAGCATACGCCGAAAACGTTGAACATGAAATGGGCGAAAGCGGCTCGCCGCGCCTGAATGTTGGCTTTAATCGCGGCAATATTTGCGGTGACGGTCGTCCCGATATTTTCGCCGAGAATCATGGCGGCCGCTATCTCGAACGGTATCCAGCCTTTTGTGCACATGATGAGCGTAATGGCTACGGTTGCGCTCGACGACTGTACGATGATCGTAAGCAGACCGCCGATCATCAGGAACAGGAGGACGGAGGTGAAACCCATGGAGGTGTAGTTCTGTATGAAAGACAGTTCTTCGGGGTTGTTCTGCAGGTCGGGAACCGAATCTTTCAGGAACGCCAGTCCGAGGAAAAGCAGCGCGAATCCCATTAGAAATTCACCCCACGACTTGCGGTTATTGTTATTCGAAAAGATAAGGGGGATACATATCCCTATGACAGGCAGCGCCAGCGTGCTTATGTCGACCTTGAATCCGAAAATGGAAATGATCCAGGCCGTAACCGTCGTCCCCACGTTTGCTCCCATGATGAGGCTGATAGACTGCGCCAGGCTGAGCAATCCCGCATTTACGAAACTGACCACCATAACGGTCGTTGCGCTCGACGACTGTATGACGGCCGTAATCAGCATGCCCGTGAATACACCGGCAACCCTGTTCGAAGTCATGACGGAAAGAAAACTTCTTAATTTGTCCCCGGCAACTTTCTGAAGCCCCTCGCTCATGATTTTCATTCCGTAAAGAAACATCCCAAGCGCACCGGCGAGTGTGAGAAAATCTAAAAAAGAGTATTCCATAAATAATCATTTAATTTTTCCGATACAAAAGTAAACATTTTCAGGAAATACGGCAAATAATTAAATAAATGTATACCGGATGTGATTTTCGGCTTCCGTTTTTTACCGGTTACCGAAAGAAAATGTATCTTTGCATCATCATAAAAAAATCAACGGATATGGAAACGAAAAAACGCCTGCCATACGGCAATTCGAATTTTGAAAGCGTAAGAACGGAGAACTATGTGTATATCGACAAGACACGGTTTATCGAACTGCTGGAAAACGAGGAGAACAAGAACCTGTTTTTCACCCGTCCGCGCAAGTTCGGGAAAAGTCTGTTCTTTTCGATGCTGTCGCATTACTACGACATCAAGGGGGCGGACATGTTCGAAACACTGTTCGGCGACCTGTACATCGGAAAACATCCCACGCCCAGACACAATACTTATCTTGTACTGAATCTTGACTTCTCGGGACTGGATACTTCGAGCGAGGACTATTTCAGGGTTTCGCTGTCGCAGAAAATACAGGATATTGTTCGCGATTTTCTGTACAGCTATAAGGATATTTTTCCGAATGGAGATATTTACAGTGAACAGATTGGTACCGAGCAGCCCGGCGTTGCGTCTTTGCGAAAGGCTTTCAGTGCGGCAAAATCCGCCGGCAAAAAAATCTTTATCATCATCGACGAATACGACCATTTCGCCAACGACCTGATTGCCCTGGGCACATCCACGGGCGACGAGGTCTACCGTCATCTGGTGAGGGCGAACGGAGTGATACGCGATTTCTACGAGATGCTGAAGGAAGGCGGCAAGACGGTGATCGACCGCATCATCCTCACCGGCATCACACCCGTCATGCTCGACGACATCACCAGCGGATTCAACATTTCCAACAACCTGTCGCTCGACCCGCTCTACAACGAGATGCTGGGTTTCACGCAGGACGAGGTCAATACGCTGATGGAAGAAGCGGGCGTTCTTCCGGAGATGATCGACGTGGACATGGAACTGCTGTACAACGGATACCTTTTCCACGAGGCCGGCGAACACAGGGTTTACAACCCCTCGATGATGCTTTACCTCTTTTCGCAGATATTGCGGCGTCCGAAACGGTTCGGAAGCATCATCGACGAAAACCTGAAGACCGATTACGGCCGCCTGCGCCGCCTGATACTGAACGAAAACAATCGCAGACAGTTGATGCAAATAGTGCAGAACGGCAGCATACTGTCCGAAATAATTCCCCGCTTTCCGCTCGACGGGCTGCACGAAAACAGGCATTTCGTATCGCTGCTGTTCTACATCGG
>JAITDQ010000346.1 GCA_031282485.1 Tannerella sp.
ATAACTCATCGGGTCGACCTTATACGTTCCTGTGGGCAGTGTCAGGAACGGGACTTTTGACGTTATCCAGTCTTTGTAGAGAGTATCGGTTGTACCGGGTGGCAGGAATCCCGAGCGCATTTTGTATAACACATCCCGTTTTGCGTTGGGACATTCGACAATCGAATCTTTGGGAGCGATTTTCAATGTGTTGAATGTTCCTGCGACAGTTTCGTACGTCAATTCGGAGATAGCAAGATGTTCGGGAACTTTGTCGAATGTGACAGTTGCTTTATTGTCTGCCAGATACGTATTTTTGATTTTGCGATGACTTCTTGCGTCGATATACTGCTGTTTTGTCGGAAGTTGATATTCGATTGACGATTTGAGATATACGGTATCCAGAATAGGTATTCCGTTTTGTTTCGGCACCACCTTTGCTGTGAGGTCGATGACGCCGGCGGAACCCTCGGCAAGATTCATGACAGTCAGGTTTGCGCTGTCGCGGGATTTGAGCGTCATTGGCGTTTTCTGTGCGTTGATGTAGGAATATTCCATTTCGTAGAAATCGAAGAAGTCGGATGTTAAACCGTTAGCCCAGTTGAACTGAGCCGCTACCGGAGCCAGCAGTTTTGACGGAACAGGAACGACAAGATTTGCCGTATCGACGTCCGTAAACGGGATGGCGGTAGCTTCGACAGGAATAGACCTGTTGCCGAACTCATCGACGTTATACACTTTGATTCGATACATCCGGGGTTCGGTGAGACCGGTGATGTTGAGCCACGACTGCACTTCGCAGGGATATTCCTTATTATCGTATTCGACAATAGTTTTCACCGCCTTACCAATCTTAACCTTTTCTTTCGGAATACGACCCGCATCCAGCAAATCGATTTCGACACGTTTGATACCGACCTTAATATCGGCTTTATCGTATTTTCCGACATACACTTTTTCTTTTTTTGTATGTTCCTCGATATTGTCAAAGATATCGCCCGAACACGAAGAAAAAGCAAGAAAACTAATTGCAGATAAAATATAAAATAACTTTTTCATGTTTATTTAATTTTAGATTTTGAAAACAGTCTTAATTCCGACACGCATGGAGGAGGACCGTCGGTGTAGTTATTACCGAAGCTGTTGCGGCACTCGAACCTGAACCAGCGTGCAGGTTTTGTAAATTTAGGGTCATAAGGATAGAGATAATGCATGTGTCCCGCACGACC
Source organism: Tannerella sp. (assembly GCA_031282485.1). Taxonomy (GTDB): domain Bacteria; phylum Bacteroidota; class Bacteroidia; order Bacteroidales; family Tannerellaceae; genus Tannerella. The sequence continues at coordinate 1,209 of JAITDQ010000346.1, forward strand.
GAGACGATACCACTGCAATTCGGATAACTGTCCTTCGGGCATGGGATTTTTATACACGTCTATCAGTTCCCACTTTTTACTGTCCTCGTCCCAGAGGTATGCGGCAAAGATGCCGACATCGCTGCCGGTGAAATAATTGCCTCGCGCTCCGATTTCGCCGCCATGTCTCGGATGAAGTATCAGACGGCTCAGTTCATAATAATCGCCAAGGTCAATCATGTAGTTCCAGTACGGAGTGGTATATCCGCCGGGGTTACTGAAGAAGGTATAATTATATTCTTTTGGTTTGTCGTCGATGATTCCGTCGATGAAAGCTGCTGTTCTGCCGTCGGCTTCGTTACCCCACGCCTGTACTGTTCCTCCACCGAACGGCGGTTCTTCCCATTCGGGAGGATAACTCCAGAGATTTTTACCGTTTTCGTCGAAATGAATGATTTCTTCGTCATAGAGTAATGACAGTGAACCTTTATCGACCGTTCCCGTCCGGTTGTTGAAACGGTCGCCGACGCTTACTTTCACCTTCACCTGTTCGTTTTCGGGCAACGTCAGGTTTTCGATGATAGCGTATCCGAGCGAATCGTTCGATGAAAATACGGTCATCAGTTCACGTTTCACGCCGTCCTGCGTAAACTCGTATTCGACAAAGACATTTGCCGTTTCCATCAGTTCATTTTTCCAGTGAATTACAAACCCGCCGAATCCGGGAAGCACATGAAAAGTTTTCGCTATCATCGCTATTGCCGATTCGAGCGGCGTGACCCTCACTGTTTCGCTTTTCGACCTGTTGCCCGCCTTATCGACGGCATAAACCTCGACTTCGTATTCCTTCAATTCGTACAATCCTTTCACATCAATCGAATCGGTGTAGAACGAAACAGCAAACACGTTTCGACCGCATTTCGCTTCAATACTCATCAAGTCTTCATCTTTCGGAATATCGTAATATATCCGGATAGCGCCGTTCAACGCCACTCCCCTGACATTTTCGGGAGGAGAAGGCGGAATATTGTCGTCGGCGCTCATTTGAAAACGTTCACTTTCCCTGCACGCGCTGAAAAACAATATCACGGAAGCGTATAACCATAAATATCTTTTAATTATATTCATATTCTTTAATTTAAAATCTAAAATCCATTTTACCATCCCGGGTTTTGTTTAAGGTTGGAGTTGATATTAATTTCATTCAAATCGATAGGCCACAGGTAATTTGTTGCTGTAAACTTTCGAGATTGTTTCGTTTCGAGGTTGAAGAAGGTTCTGGCGTTTGTGCCTTTGTCGTTCCATCCCATAATTGGTCGTGAAAATTCCGATACAGCCATTTTGTAACCGACCATATCCCAGTAATGGCTTCCTTCGAACGCCAGTTCGACAGCCCGTTCCTGGAGTATGATTTCGCGCAAAGTACGCTGGTCGGTGTGCCGGTTGACGCGGCGGGTTAGCGAGGGGTCAGACCATACTTTTTCGACGTCGGGAATACCGGCGCGACGACGGACAACATTCAGAGCGTCGTACACTTCCTGACTTGGACCCGAAAATTCGTTCAACGCTTCCGCCTTCATCAGATAGAGGTCTGCCATCCGGATAATGGGATAAGGAAAATACACCGTACGGAACGACCATCCTCCGCTCGATTGCGGATGAGTGAACTTTTGAACGCCTATACCGGTGATATAGAAACATTCATCGGGACGTTGACCTGTTCCCCGTCCGCCGTCCTGACCCGAAAACATCAGAACGTTTATCCTGTACCGTTGTGCGCGAAAATAACTGCCCGACACGGCTAAACTTGTGTAAAACCGCGGTTCACGACCTAAATGTAACTTGACGGTTTCGATACCCGGCTGCATTATACCGGCGATATCGGCGTATGCGGGGTCTGTCACGGCGGGCGTGGTGACAATGTCATATCTGTTGCTGTAGTCGAAATTACGGTCATCTTCGATTGGCAATCCGTTTTTGGTATAGAACCGTTCTGCCATTCTGTAACTTGCGGCGAGCCAGTTGCCCGAACCGAACACATTGCCTTTAGCCTCAAACTCGCCCTCGCCCGAATAGATTGGTTTGTTTGGAAGTTTTGGAGTCGATGCGGTCTGAATATCGAGCCAGCGTTCGTAATTGTCTGCCCATGTAAACTGTTCGAAATTCGAGTAGCCCCAGATGACTTCGTTGTTCCACGCGTCGACCGGCGTATAACGAAGGTCATACAGCGTTTGCATACGTTCGGGCGCAACCGCCATATCTTCCCAGTCGTATTTGGGAATGTTCTTTGTGACAGGATATTTGTAGATGCCGAATCCGCCTTTTGTACAGATTTCGATAGCCTCGTTGATAGCCTTAATAGCGTCCTGCCATTTTTCTTTCTTTTCGTCCTGCGGGAAATAATGCTGTTTGTCGAAATCGTAGAAGTCGCCGAAAACATCTCTGTTGCCGTTGAAGAACGGACGCGCCCGTGCGACCAGTATTCTCGCTTTTATTGCAGCAGCTATCGGCTGATTTATCTGTCCGAGGTCGGTTTCCGACGTTATCAGTTTCAAATCGGGCATCGCCTCGTCAATAAGTTTGATGATGTAGTCGAAACATTCGTCGATTTTACGCCTTTTGGGAAACAGCAGTTCTTCGGACGTTTCCTTCGGCGAAATCACATTGTCGGATATCACGATAGGACCGTAACTTTGCACTAACAGAAAATGAAAATAGGCTTTAAGAAATTTCACCTGCGCTTTCCAGTCTTTGATAGTGACTTCGTCCATATCGGGGACATTCTCTATGTTCGCAAGAAAAATATTTGCCTGATTGATTCCCTGATACAGCGGTTTTGCTCCGCCTGTTCCCGACCATTGACCAAGAATGACGTCATTGCCCGAGACCTGTAATCCTCGCATGATGCGGATAGAGCGAAGCCGTTCGACATTATTGTCATAACCCAGCGCGCTGCTGCCGATATATTCGTCGCCCAGCATCCATGTCGTTGCGTGCGTTGCATCGACATGCGGCAAAAAACTGTACACGTTTGCCAGCGCCTCGACAGCATTTTTACGCGTGGAAAAAACATCTTCCACTTTCATTGTGTTATCGGGCACTACATCAAGATAATCAGTACACGATACGCAAAATAATCCTGCCGTCAGAAATATTGTTTTAAATATACTTTTCATACAATTTAATATTAAATGTTAAAATGATACTTGAAGACCTACGTTGAAACGCCGCTGTATCGGATAACCCAGACCGTTGTCGCCCATTTCGGGATCCCACAACTTAAACGGACTGATGATAAACACATTCTCGGCGCTGAAATAACCGCGCAGATTCTGAACTTTCAATTTGCTCAACGCTCCAAAATTATAGCCTAATTCGATATTTTTCAAACGCATGAAACTGCCGTCGCGCATCCACCACGACGACTGCCGGGTATTATTGTCCAGCGTCTCCGCCGACAAACGGGGCCAGAACGAATGAACATCCGGATTGGTTTCGGTCCAGTAATTATTGCCGACAATCAGCAGCGCATTACGCCGGTTGATGAACGGCGCAATTTTCTCGGGAGCAATGTAAAACGACACGCGTGAATTGCCCTGGAAGAAAAACGAAAAATCCCAGTTCATGTAACCCGTCGAAAGACCAAACCCGTACTGTATTTCCGGCACAGTCGGATAACCCATATACACCATATCGTTTTCGTTGACCATCCCGTCGTTGTTGACGTCGGTATATTTGATGTCGCCGGCGCCGTAATCGCCAAACTGTTGCGGAGCGGCGTTGGCTATTTCTTTGTCGTCAACAAAAAGCCGTTCGGCAATCAATCCTTTTTGAAGATTGATGTTACGCCCCACTTGCGACAGGTATTTGTCGGAATATCTCGGCTCGTCCAGTTTCAGGTATTTGTTGACCGCATAAGTGAAATTGAGACGTCCGGTAACCCAGAAATCTTTGTTGAACACATGCTGGATATCGACCGAAGCATCAATACCGTGCGATTCGGCTTTCCCGACATTACCGCTGATTTTAGCCGTCATACCCGAGGTCGAAGCGAAATTTTGCCGTTCCATATAAATGTTACTTCTGATATTTTTGAAATATTCGAGTTGCAAATTAATAGCTTTGAAAAATCCCAGTTCGATTGCATAATTGTAGATATCCGAAATTTCCCACGTGATGTCGGGATTTGCATAACGGTTCACTTTATATCCCCGGTATGCGGTGGTGAAAGTTTCGCCCCACCGGTATCCGAGGTCATAAAACTCATTTCCGAACTCTCCCCATACTACGTCCGAGAGAAACCAGAACCGTCCTGCACGGTTCGAAATGGCGTCGTTACCCACTTTTCCGTATGTGAATCTCAACTTCAAATTGCTGATAACGTCTTTTGTCGCTTCCATAAACGCTTCGTTCGAAATCAACCATCCCACGCCAATCGAAGGAAACAGACCAAAGCGTTTGTTGCCGGTGAACTTTTCGGAACCGTTGTATCCAAACGAAAATTCGGTGAAATAACGGTTGTCGTAATCGTATGTGAATCGTCCCGACAAACCAACATTCCGTTCGGGTAACGCTTCGTAAATCGAAGAACCGCCGCTTGTAAGAAGTATTTCCTCCGCTCTTCCTACCAGCATGCCTCCGATGGTATGCACTCCGAAAGTTCTGTCCCAGTTCAATCTGCCTTCGTAATAATAATGCGAGGTCGATATGCTCGATTGCGCGACATCGCCCAGATAAGGATTACCCGCATTTTCGTTCAGACAAAGCAACTTGTATTTTTTCGTCACCTGGTCGTATGATTCTACATCGTAAAAATAGGGTTCATATCCACGTGTCTGCTCGTACGAACTGCTCGTGTTGACCGACACTTTCATCTGCGCTTTCAGTCCTTTGACAAGCATGTCAAAATCCTGCATCAGAGTAGCCATAACCGTTACGGTAGCGTCGTCCTTCGACTTGTAACCTTTGACCATATCGGCATAAGGATTGCCTTTCAATCCTCCGCTGACAAATGTGTTTCCAAACAAAGTATGGGTTGTGAGCAGATTGGCTTCGTCAGGCTCGTACACCGCCGGAAAATCAACAGGATTGGAATTCATCACCGATGCAAATATGTCGCCGGCAGCAATAGCGGGACCGGTATATTTTTCGTAACGCGCCTGCAAACGCGTATCCAGAGTGGTCGAAGACGAAAGTTTGAATATGACATTATTACGTAAATGAAAACGGTTGATGTCGATGTTGTTGTTAAAATTATTACGCTTGTCAACTTTCAACAGACCGGTTTCTTTGTCGTATCCTCCGGCAACGTAGTAAGTGGCTACTTTGCCGCCTCCCGAAACGTTCAGATTGGCTTTCGTATTGACTGTCGCCGTGTTGAACAGGGTATTATACCAGTTCACATTGGGATAAATCATGGGATTCTCGCCACGTATGGTCGACTGAATTTTTTGCTCGTCGTAATACGGTCCCAACAGCGGATTTCTGCCTTCACGCGCTTCGTTATACATTCGCATATATGTGATAGCGTCCACATAATCAATATTTCTGCTCGGCGTAGCAACGTGCGTATCAATACGTGCATTGATTTTTACAGAGCCTTCGATTCCCGACTTGGTGTTTACCAGAATGATGCCGTTAGCGCCTCTGGCTCCATATACCGAGGTCGCCGAAGCATCTTTTAACACGGAAAAACTTTCGACGTCGTCGGGCTGGATACGCGCCAAATCATCGCTGGAGGCTTCGAATCCGTCAATCAGTATCAGCGGATCACGTTTGCCTTCCTTGGTGAACGTGGTGATACCGCGTACAAAATAGTTGGCATTATCGGCTCCCGGTTCGCCGGAGGTCTGATACGAAATGATGCCCGGAATCTTGCCGGCAAAAGCGGTGGTAAGATTCGACGCCGGAACTCGTAACGTCGACATCTTCACCGACTCAACCGACGCAAGTACACTGGATTTCTTCTGCGTTCCAAAGGCTACAATAGTGACGTCATCAAGCGACTGCGCTTCCTCGACCATAATGACTACTATTGTGGTCTTTTCGGCGGCGACCTTCTGCTCCTGAGTAACGTAACCCTGTAATCTGAACTCAAGAACGCTGCCAACAGGAACATTCGACAATGTATAATCGCCATCGTCGTTTGTCACCACGCCCACGGTCGACGCTTTTACCATCACGGCAACTCCCGATAGCGTATTACCATCCGAATCAACTACTTTACCTTTAATAGTAAGGTTTTGAGCGCTAAGTCCAACGCTCAGGAAAAACATGGAAAACAATAACAAAATCGCTATCCACTCTTGTTTAATCTCTTCAAATTTTACAATAAATTTATTCATCGTTTTAAATTAGATGTCAAGAATCCTTTTGTATCTCAACATTGGTTTAATATTTTTTTAAATTACACTCGAAATTTATAATCCCGATATATCTGACTGATCCTTACTAAGAACCAAAAAAATCACGGATCATGAAGAATCAAAAAACTGTTCCATAATCTTATCCATTATCTAAGAAAAATACATATAAACTCTCCTGTCATCAATAAACTCTCTCGACTCAATATATACCATTACAAAGTCCAAAAAGTTTTCCAAAAATGCAAATATTTTTTCTAAATGACACTAATTAATGTATAATGACAGGATTAGTATCCATTGTCAACAAAAAACTATGATTTTTGTGATTTAAAAATGTAATCACAACATTTCTCAATAAAATCTGTCAATTTGTCAGGATTTATGCGATTGGCAATTCTTTTGCAGTAGATGTGGTGTTTTTTATGCGATTAATAGATGATGAAAAGAAAAATGGAAGAAAACAAACGTGAAGAGGTAGAACAAGAAGTAGTTAGCGACAATGTTGCGGAGTCGAAAGTTGACGAAAACGCCGGTTTTGACGAAAATCAGGAAGACGACAAAGACCGTCAATTAGCCGAATTGACTGAAAAATTGGCAGATTTTCAGGATAGATATCTGCGATTGTCGGCAGAATTTGACAATTATCGTAAACGCACGATTAAAGAACGGTATGAACTCGTGAAAACCGCAGGCGAAGAT
>JAITDQ010000001.1 GCA_031282485.1 Tannerella sp.
CGCGGATATTTCCGAAAGAAAGCCGGCGATAACGACGCAAACGGCAATCAGGCAATGAATCCATACGTTTCGTTCGTATCGTATCAATATCCGCACGCCGTTAAATGCGTATCTAAAACCGGCAAGCCATTTGCTGAAAGTGAATCTTTTGTTGTCCATGTTTTGTTTGTTTTTACCTGTTAAAATAACGCCGCCAAACTATTTCCTGCCGAAATCCGCAGGGATTTCTCCCCATTCGGACGTTTCCCATTTAAGGATTTCCGTCGTGTAAGTGTTCTCCCGCAACCATTTTTCCGCACGTTCTATCAGGTTGAATATGGGGGCGTTTGCCGGAGTGCGTTCAAGTTTTGTTTTACACTTTTTTTGTCGCACCCAGAGAATCGCGTTCCGGCTGTCGGAATAGATCGGCATTTTACATCCGTTTTTGCCGAACAGCGCCAGTCCGTGTACCAAAGCCAGAAATTCGCCGACATTATTTGTCCCCTGAGCCATGGGGCCGACATGGAAAATCTGCTGTCCCGTCTCTACATAAACGCCGCGATATTCCATATTTCCCGGATTTCCGCTACAGGCCGCATCGACCGCCAGACTTTCCCGTATGTACGGGGGGAGGGCGTTTTTGCCTGAAACACGGTTTGTTTGCGACGATTTGCCGATATGGTTATATGCGGAATCCGAAAAGGCATTTTCCGCCTCTTCCTTTGATTCAAAAGATTTGTACAGCGCCCCGACATATCCTTTTATCTGAAGCCGGCAATCGTCCCAGTTTTCGTAAATACCCGGATTAACGCCGTTCCACACGACATAATATTTTTGTTTTGCTTTCTTCGACATTCGGTCATATATTATTGAAAAACGCCACAAATATAGTAATCAATTCCAAATAATTAAATATTATTTTGTTTTCCTTCCCGTATGTATTATCTTTGCGGCGATGAACAACCACCGGATGATACGCATTTTCCTGATAGGCTATATGGGAGCCGGTAAAACTACGCTGGGAAAAGCTCTGGCGCGGCAGATGAAACTTTCTTATATTGATACGGATCATTTCATTGAAAACCGTTATCGTAAGAAAGTCAGTGATATATTTGCCGCCGAAGGAGAAGGCCGTTTCAGGGAGATGGAGCATCGTATGCTGTGTGAAGTTTCGGAAATTGAGAATGTTGTCATCTCAACGGGGGGAGGCCTGCCCTGTTTTAATGATAACATGGTCATCATGAATAATGCCGGAACGACGGTATATCTGAATGTGTCGGTCGGGGAACTTGCTGCGCGTCTGCGGGCAAGCAAGACGGTGCGCCCGGTGCTGCAAAATCGTTCGGGAGAGGAATTGACCGGTTTTATTAAGGAAAATCTGGATAAACGCAGGCCATTTTATGAGCAGGCTAAAATCTGTTTTAACGCGGAACTGATGTATACGGATTATGACGTGAAAGCGTTAGCGAAAAAGCTGGAGTTGCTTATTTGTAATCAATTAAATAAAGAATAGAGAAATTTATCATGGCAGAACAAGCAAAAGTTAAGACATTGGATCAGATCGTGATCCGTTTTTCGGGAGACAGTGGTGACGGGATGCAATTAACCGGGACGATATTCTCTAATCTGTCCGCTATTTTCGGGAATGATATTTCGACTTTCCCGGATTATCCTGCGGAAGTGAGGGCGCCCCAGGGGTCTTTGAGTGGAATATCGGGATTTCAGGTGCATCTGGGATCGAAGAAAATCTTTACGCCGGGAGATAAAGCCGATGTGCTGGTGGCAATGAATCCCGCCGCGCTAAAGGTGAATGTGAAAAATTTAAAACCCGGTTCGGTTATCATTATTGATATGGATTCTTTTCAGAAAAAGGATCTTGACAAGGCGGAATTTAAAACCGACGACCCGTTTGAAGAACTTGGGTTAAAAAGTCAGCAGGTCATTGCCGCTCCCGTTTCGACTATGGTGCGTGACGGTCTGGCGGAATTTGGACTTGACGGCAAATCAGCCCTGCGCTGTAAGAACATGTTCACATTAGGCCTCGTGTGCTGGCTGTTCGACCGTCCCGTAGACACGGCAATGAAAATGTTGCAGAATAAATTCGCCAAAAAACCGGTTATTGCGCAGGCCAATATCAAAGCGCTGACGGACGGCTATAATTACGGCCATAACATCCAAGCGTCCGTTTCCACGTACCGTATCGAAGGGACGAAGATAAAACCGGGTATTTACAAGGATGTTAACGGCAATAATGCCGTATCCTACGGATTGATCGCCGCCGCCGAAAAAGCCGGGTTACGTCTATTTTTGGGAAGTTATCCGATTACTCCCGCGACGGAAATCCTGCAGGAACTGTCCAAACATAAAAACCTGGGCGTAATCACCGTACAGGCCGAAGACGAGATTGCCGGGATATGTACCGCCATAGGCGCAAGTTTTGCCGGATGCCTTGGCGCTACCTCGACCTCCGGTCCCGGCTTGGCGTTAAAGAGCGAGGCCATCGGACTTGCGGTAATTGCCGAATTGCCCCTTGTCGTCATCGACGTGCAACGAGGCGGCCCTTCGACCGGTATGCCTACCAAAAGCGAACAGGCCGACCTCATGCAGGTGCTGTACGGGCGAAACGGCGAAAGCCCGGTCGTCGTGCTGGCGGCTTCGACGCCGGCGGACTGTTTTGATATGGCATTCTGGGCAGGAAAACTTGCCGTAGAACACATGACCCCGGTCGTTTTGCTGTCGGATGCTTTCCTTGCAAACGGCTCTTCCGCATGGCGTATCCCCGATTTAAATGATTATCCGGAAATAAAACCCAATTACGTAAGCCATTATCAGGGAGAGGCGACGTGGAAACCTTATCGCCGCGACAGTGATTCGCTTGTACGTTACTGGGCTGTGCCCGGTACGGAAGGATTCGCGCACCGTATCGGCGGACTGGAAAAAGATTTCGAAACAAGCTCCATATCTACCGATCCGATGAATCACCAGAAAATGGTAATGACACGTCAGGCAAAAATCGATAAGATTGCAGACGTTATCCCCGAACTGGAAGTTGCCGGCGACCCGGATGCCGACCTTTTACTCGTAGGCTGGGGCGGGACTTACGGCCATTTATATGAAGCAATGGAAACGATGCAGTCAAACGGGAAGAAAGTCGCGCTGGCGCATTTCCGTTTCATCAGTCCGTTGCCCGCGAATACGGTAGAAGTCCTGAAACGATACCCGAAAGTCATCGTTGCCGAACAGAATAACGGCCAGTTTGCAAATTACCTGCGCAGCAAAGTGGACGATTTCAATCCATACCGGTTCAACCGTATCAAAGGACAGCCATTTATCGTATCGCGCTTAGTGGAAGAGTTTACGAAGATATTGGACAATGCATGATAATATACTGAATCATAATCTTATAACATAAAAAAATATGAGTACAATATACGAACCCAAAAATTATAAAAGCGACCAGTACGTGCGCTGGTGTCCGGGTTGTGGCGACCATGCCGCATTGAACTGCCTGCATAAGGCAATGGCGGAGATCGGTATTCCTCCGCATCAGATAGCCGTTATCTCCGGTATCGGCTGTTCCTCGCGTTTACCTTATTATATGGACACGTATGGCTTCCATACGATTCACGGACGCGGCGCGGCAATCGCTACCGGCGTGAAAACCGCCCGTCCGGATCTGAGCGTGTGGCTCGTTACGGGCGACGGCGACTGTCTTGCCATCGGAGGAAATCATTTTATTCATGCCGTCAGGCGCAATGTCGACCTGAACATTGTCCTGATGAACAATAAAATATACGGCCTGACCAAAGGACAGTATTCCCCGACTTCGGAGCGTGGATTTGTTTCGAAAAGTTCGCCGTACGGCACGGTGGAAGACCCGTTTATTCCGGCGGAATTGACGCTGGGTGCACGTGGCCGGTTCTTCGCCCGGACGATTGACGTGGATTTGGCGAACCAAACCGAAGTCCTGGTCGCCGCGGCGCGTCACAAAGGGACTTCCGTAGTGGAAGTGTTGGACAACTGCGTAATATTCAATGACGGCATACACAAGGCCATTTCCGACAAGACGTTTCGTGCGGAGAAAACCATTGTGCTCCGTCACGGCGAGAAGATGCTGTTCGGACAGAACCGGGAGAAAGGGCTTGTGCTGGACGGGCTGAAGCTGAAGGCGGTGACCGTCGGCGAAGAAGGCTATACGCCGGAGGATATACTGGTGCACGATGCGCACGAGCAGG
>JAITDQ010000004.1 GCA_031282485.1 Tannerella sp.
TAAACAAAAAGAAAATGAGAAATTTAGTAACAAACATCGAAAATTCATTCAAAGCGTTTCTGGAAGACGCCAATGCGCAAATTGAAAAAGGGAACAAAGCAGCAGGCACCCGTGCCCGTAAGGCTTCTTTGGATTTGGAAAAATCACTGAAAGAATTTAGAAAAAAATCTTTGGAAGCTGCGGCAAAGAAATAATCTTAATTCGAAAAAAGGCTAAATGAGGCGGTTTTTTATCAAAAAAATCGTCTCATTTTGTTTTTCCACAGCCCTCTCCGGTTTGTCGGAAATGCCGGTTGCACGGGGAAGCGCAGTCGTTGATTTCCCGGACTTCACACGCGGACAGTGGATACACCGGAAACCGAAATTCGCCCTGTAAATGAGTGTTTACACAAAAAAAACGGCGGATGTCGCACAGAAACATCCACCGTTCTCCATTTAAATTATCGAAAATCACGAAAAAAAATGTATCTTATTTTACAAAATCAGCCTTTAGCAAATAGTCCGCACTTTTTTGAACGTCTGCCTTCGCAACTTCAGCCTCAGTTTCTACTTCTACGTACCAGTCTTTCACACCGTTCGCATAAGCCTGGTCGAATACATCTTTATAGCTCACCGTATTCTCGGCGCCGATAGCCGTCCCGTCCTTAATGTGCAGCACTTTAATGCGTTTGGGATATTTCTTCATGTAATCAACCGGCTCGTATCCGCCTTTCTTAATCCAGTAGACATCGAGCTGGAACAGCACATGGTTGGGGCTTGTATTTTCCACCAGGATATCATAAACCGGAACGCCGTCGACTTTATTTTCAAATTCGAAGGCATGGTTATGATAGCCGAACTGGATGCTTGCCCCGGCTGTAATCAAGCCGATTTCATTAAAATAGTCGCCATAACGTTTAATGTTGTCGTAGGTAGCGCCGTCGTTACCTAACGGAGCGGAAGGCATTATCATATACTTCATGCCCGCTTCGTTATGCGCGTCAACGGCTTTGTTCCACCAAGCCAAATCCGCGTCATGATCGCCTGAAATATTACGACTGAGGTGCGAACTTGTCAGTTTCATACCCAAATCGTCCACCATTTTTTTCAAATCCCCGGGATTCTCTCCATAGAGTTTCCCATTGTTGTAACTCGCTGTTTCGAGGCTGTTGTAGCCCATTTTCGAAACCGTTTCCAGCACTTTCCGTATTCCTTCGTCTCTTACCATATCACGAAGTGAATAAAGTTGAAGTCCAAGATACTTCGCCGAACCGCCTCCACAAGAAGTTATAAGATTCGGAACCACCATACCGCCGGCAATCATCATAGATGCCCGTTTAATAAAATCACGTCTGCTCTGCATAGTACATATATTAGTTAGTAAAAATCACAAAAACACCACAAAATTAGAAAACATTTTTCAAAACGCAACATTACAGGCAAAAATATTTCATTTTTAATGCAATATTTATCATTCCAGCATGAAAGTTTTGCGTCCAATCAGATTTCCGGCGGCGAAAATATCCGCCCGATAGTTTCCCGGAGACAAATATTCCTCTATATCCCAATACATTACAACGCCCTGTTCTTCGCCGTCATATTCTATCGTTCTTTTCATGGAATACATGATTTCCTTATTTTCAAACCGGAAATATCCCGAATTTGGTTTTACCAGGATATCATCATCCGGTTTCAGCAGCCGGACATAGATTGTCTGTTCGCCTGTGGGCGCTGTTATATTCTTCGAAATGATAAACGACAGCACAAGTTTCGCCGCTTTGTTAAGTTTTTTGGCCGCCTTGTCTTTAGACGTCAGGAGGCTCGCCTGTATATTGACGGCGTCGAGGCGCGAGGCCATTTCCACGCGTTCCGAGAGCTGTTCCTTTTCTTTTGACAGGCGGGCAGCCTGGGAGGTCGCATGCCGGTACTTCTGCGTAACCTGGCGGTTTTCATCTTTCAGCTGCTGATTTTCCGCATTCAGCGAATCAATCTGTGCGACATAATGGTACATAATCTTGCGAAGCGTCTCAAGTTCCTTTTTCAGTTCATTGATACGGCGTGCATTGGTAATCTTAACCGTCCGCAACTCTTCCTGCAGCCGCTGAATCTTAATCTGTTCCGTATTCAGCAAGGTCAACAGCGAGTCGTTGCCCACGCTGAATTTGTATCCCTCATATTGAAGGGACAATTCTTCGTATTCGTCCGAAAGACTTTCTTTCTCGAGGGCAAACATTTCAGACATTTCCTGCATCTGCTGACGCTGAAACCATACATAGTAAACTCCGGCGCCGATCACCAGCACGAGCAGGATAATGCCCATTATCAGCCATGTTTTACGGTTCACTGCCTTTTCTTCTTCATCCATATCCCCAGGGGTAAATTAAAAAATTACTGTATTTTCGCTGCAAAAATAATGCAAATCCAATGCATTGGCAAACGAAAACATGTTTTTTTTCGTACCTTTGCGCCTCATTAAACTTTTTACTTTATGCACGAAAAAATTATTATTCTTGATTTCGGTTCTCAAACGACACAGCTTATCGGGCGAAGAATCAGGGAATTAAACACGTATTGCGAAATTCTTCCCTACAACAGGTTCCCTGAAAACGACCCGGATGTCAAAGGCGTGATTCTTTCGGGAAGTCCCTATTCCGTCAATGATGCCGGCACATTCAAAACGGATTTGTCCGCCATACGCAAAAAATATCCCATCCTTGGTATATGTTACGGCGCACAGTATCTTGCATACGCTTCAAACGGCAAAGTAGAATCCGCCGGTCTGCGCGAATACGGACGGGCGCATTTGTCCCGGCTCGACAGCAGCAGTCCTCTGTTTAAAGGCATACGCCCGGGGACGCAGGTGTGGATGTCGCACGGCGACACGATAACGGAGTTGCCCGCCACATTCCGGGTGATCGCAAGCACCGACGATGTGGAAGTCGCCGCATTCCGGATTGCAGACGAACGTACATGGGGCGTGCAGTTTCACCCCGAAGTATTTCATACCGAAGACGGGATAACGCTGTTGGACAATTTCCTCAATATATGCGGTTGCTCGAAAAACTGGACGCCGGCGTCTTTCATCGAATCGACGGTCAGTGATTTGAAAAACACGCTTGGAGACGACCGGGTCATACTTGCACTGTCGGGAGGCGTCGACTCGTCGGTGACGGCCGTGTTGCTGAACAGGGCAATCGGTAAAAACCTTACCTGCATATTCGTCGACCACGGCCTGTTGAGAAAAAACGAGTTCGGCAAGGTCATGAGCGCTTACGAAAATATGGGTCTTCATGTAATCGGCGTAAATGCACACGACAAATTTTACGGCGAACTGGCCGGCGTAACCGACCCCGAAGAAAAGCGAAAGATTATCGGCAAGGGATTTATTGATGTTTTCGACGAAGAAGCGCATAAGCTGAAAGACATCAAATGGCTCGGACAGGGAACAATCTATCCCGATGTGATAGAATCGCTGTCCATCACGGGAACCGTCATCAAAAGCCACCACAATGTGGGCGGGCTGCCCGAAAAGATGCATCTCAAGTTAGTAGAACCGCTGCGGCTGCTGTTTAAGGACGAAGTTCGCCGCGTCGGGCGCGAGCTTGGCATGCCGGACAACCTTATTTCGCGTCATCCGTTCCCGGGGCCGGGTCTCGGCATAAGGATACTCGGCGATATAACGCCTGAAAAGGTACGCGTTCTGCAGGATGCGGACGACATTTACATCTCCATGATGCGCGAATGGAATTTGTACGACAGTGTTTGGCAGGCCGGTACGATTTTACTTCCCATACGCTCCGTCGGGGTAATGGGCGATGAACGCACTTACGAAAACACGGTCGTGCTGAGAGCGGTAACATCGGCCGATGCCATGACGGCAGACTGGGCGCAGCTCCCGTATGAGTTTCTGGCAAAAGTTTCGAACGAAATAATAAACAAGGTAAAAGGCGTAAACCGCGTAGTTTATGACATAAGCTCCAAGCCGCCCGCAACGATTGAATGGGAATGATTTTATCATTGATTATTAATGTATAAGAAGGAATTCCGTCCGCAAAAAAGACTTTTACGAAAAAAAAATATCCATTATTAGTTGCTAATTGTCATTTTATCACTATCTTTGCACCCGCAAATTTTAAAATTATTATAGAAAAAGTTATGAACAATTACGAAACCGTTTTCATTTTGACTCCCGTTTTGTCTGATGCACAGATGAAGGAAGCGGTAGAAAAAATTAAAGAGACATTGATTGCCCAAAAGGCGGAAATTGTCAATGAAGAGAACTGGGGCCTGCGCAAACTGGCCTACCCTATCAGCAAGAAGTCCACAGGCTTCTATCAACTTATTGAGTTCAAAGCTACTCCTAATGTAATCGACATTCTTGAAACACAATTCCGTCGCGACGAGCGCGTGATACGTTTCCTCACTTTCCGTCAGGATAAGTTTGCCGCCGAATATGCCGCCAAGAGAAGAAGTCTCAGGGCGTCAGCCAAGGACATTAAGAAAGAGGTTAAAACAAAAGAGAACAAATCTAAAGAAGAAAACGAGACTACTAATTAAGGAGGATTTTAATTATGGCAATAACTACAAACAGTACGCAGAACAGTTCTGAAATCAGGTATCTTACACCCATGTCGGTGGATATAAAAAAGAAAAAATACTGTCGTTTCAAGAAAAGCGGTATTAAATACATTGATTATAAGGACCCCGAATTTTTGAAGAAATTCCTCAACGAGCAGGGAAAAATTCTTCCGCGCCGCCTCACAGGCACGTCCCTGAAATTCCAGCGCCGCATAGCGCAAGCCGTAAAGAGAGCACGTCATTTGGCATTACTGCCTTATGTTACCGATTTAATGAAATAATAAAAAAGAGGAGACAGAATATGGAAATTATTTTGAAAGAAGATGTAGCAAATGTAGGCTATAAGGACGATATCGTAAACGTTAAAAGCGGTTACGGGCGCAACTTTCTAATCCCGCAAGGTAAGGCAGTTATCGCATCGGAATCTGCAAAGAAAGTATTGGCCGAAAACAAAAAACAGCGTGCACACAAGCTGGCGAAAATCAAACAGGATGCCGTAGACCTTGCCGCAAAACTGGAAGGCTTAACGCTTACGGTCGGCGCAAAAACAAGTTCTACCGGTACGATTTTCGGTTCGGTCACGAATATTCAGATTGCCGAAGAATTAGCCAAGAAAGGCTTCGATATCGACCGCAAGACAATCGTGATAAAGGATTCCGTCAAGGAAGTAGGTAATTACAATGCCACGGTGCGCCTGCACAAGGAAGTATCCGTAGTTATTCCTTTTGAAGTTATCTCCGATTAACAAATCCGGAATATAACAAAAAAGGCTGCCTCGCAAATCGAAGCAGCCTTTTTGTTTTTAGAAATAGGATTTTTTATAATGGTTAATGATTTAATGGTTAATGGTTAATGATTAATGATTTAATGGTTAACCGTTAATGGTTAATGGTTAATTTGTAATGGATACCCTGTTTCATAATCAAAAGCTCTGAAAGAGCGTCAATCAATAGCATAGGGCAACGCCCTATGTAGAAAATGCACTCCGTAAATTTAGCCCTGAAAGGGCGTAATCCGGATTGTTTTATTCGATTTCGCCCTTTCAGGGCTTGGTGAATGGGATACGTTCCATTTCACAGGGCTGTGCTAATGATAGCCGCCCTTTCAGGGCTTTCTTGTTTTATACGGAATAAATGTTTATTTTACTTTACTATACAAATGAAGGTACCAATAAACGCAGCCGACAAAAACGGCGCCTCCGGCAAGATTTCCTAATGTGGCGGGAATCAGGTTTTTGCAGATGAAATCAATCCATGTAATGTCGGAACCGGAATAAATGGCAGCCGGGACGAAAAACATATTTGCTATGGAGTGTTCATAACCCAGCGTGACAAATATCATTACCGGAATCCATATACCGATACATTTCCCGATAATATCCTTGGCGGCATAACCCATAAACATCCCCAGACAAACCAGCCAGTTGGCGCCTATCCCCTTAACAAAAACGACACCCCACGACTGATATACTTTTGCTTCGGTATAACGGTATAAATAGCTCTGCCACGGGTCTGCCGCAAAATAGCCCAAATCGGAGGACAACACGTAAGCGACAACCTGCGTTCCTGCAAAGTTGAACAGATAAGACAAAAGCAACAGTTTCAGGAACGAAACGAAACGCAGTTTCCTTTCCAGTAAAGGCAAAGTAAATGCGGTACAATCGCTGGTAAAAAGGTCGGCGCCTGTAATGGAAACCATTATCAGGCCGACGGGGAACAAGGCTCCCGCCACAAATTTTACCAGACCGGGATTGCCGGCTCCGATTCCGCCCATCCCGCCGGATACAATAAGCGATAACAACCCGCCCATCGCAATGAACGCGCCTCCCAATACGGCGATTATAATAAATTTGACTGCCGGCATAGAAGACTTGTAGCTCCCCGATGCAGCAAACTGCTTCGTGATTTCTTCAGGATTATTCACAGGGAAATCAATTAAAAATTAAAAATTAAGAATTAAAAGATAAGACATCGGCAAGCGGCTTATTTTCTTTCTCTTAGGGGTATAATATATTTGTTTCATACGGGCTGTTTTTACAGTTTACGGGTTGATAATGTTTGCAAAGTTAATGGTTTTTTGGATAATGAATGACTTTCTGCCGGATTTTTTTATCGTTCCGTATGCAATGCGCTTTGTTCAAAGGCTGTCAGGTCAGAACCTTTAATGGCTGCGGCAACCAAGTCGGGAAGTCTGTCCGGCGTGCAGGCGAAACAAGCGATACCTGATTTAGCGATTTCTTTGGCTAAGTTCACATCATAGTCCGGCTTCCCGGTATCGGACAGAGCCGATAACACGATGACCACCACGCCTTCTTCGCGCATTTCCGATAATCTTCGGAGCAGCCCTTTCCTCACGCCGCCTTCATAGAGGTCGGAGATAAGGATAAATATCGTTTTCCCCGGATTCGTAATGAGTTCCCGGCAGTAAGCGACCGATTTGTTTATGTCGGTGCCGCCGCCAAGCTGTACCCCGAAAAGCATGTCGATAGGGTCATTCCGGCATAATTCCGTAAGGTCGGCCACTTCCGTATCGAAGGCTACGACATGCGTGTCAAGAGCCGGCATGCTCGCAAAGATAGAACCCATAACCGAAGAATAGATGATAGAATCGGCCATTGAACCGCTCTGGTCAATATCAAGAATGACCGTCCGGCTCTTTTGTTTCCGGCTGCGTTCGAAAAAATAGAACTTCTCGGGAATCAAACGGCTGCTTTCGCGGTCATAATTTTTCAGGTTCCGGTTTATCGTACGTTTCCAGTCCGTTGCCGGGAAATTACTGACCGGCGTATGCTGTTTTTTATTAAGCGCTCCGGTTACGGCGCGTCTCAAGTCCTGTTCGAGCCGTTTCATTATCTCGTTCACGACCTCGCGTACCAGCTGACGGGCTGTCTCCTTCGACTTTTCGGGAATCTGTCCTTTCAGCGCCATAAGCGTGCCGACCATTGTAATATCGGGCTTAACGTTTTTCAACGTTTCCGGTTCAAGAAGCAACTTTGTCAATCCTTTTCGTTCAATGGCATCCGACTGAATAACACTTACCACATCCTTCGGAAAAAATGTGCGCACATCGGTCAGCCATTTGGCAAGCTTCGGCGTGGAATTGCCCAATCCCGTACCTCTCGCGCCTTTGGCGTCTTTGGCGCCCGTATTGTCGTAAATGGCGGCAAGGGCGGCGTCCATAATCGATTCGCGGTCGCACATGAATGTGCCCGACAGGGCTTTTGTTTCGGAGCCAAGTATCAGGCGCCAGCGGGTCATGTTTTTTTGCTGTTCTTCCGTCATCATGTGTTTGCTTAAAATTCAAAATCATTCAGTTCATCCAGCTTTTCCATTTCCTGTTCGGACAACTCCGAACGGAGCGTTTCGGCCGTAAATTCTTCTCCCGTGCCCCAAATCTCCCCGAGCAATTCGGCGATACTGTTCTTCCGGTCAGGTTCAAAACTTCCGAACGCGCGGCGCAGGAAAACGACCGAACGGTAAAATTCTTCGTCATCAAGCTGCGAAACGTATTTATCCAGTTCGCGCCATAACGAAATGCGCGAAAGCAATGCGTAACGGTTCCGGCTCGAAAGACCTTCAAACCAGCCGGCGCCCAAAACGGCCGGCACCCCGGGAGACAGTCTGCGGGATATCTCTTTGGCGCAGTCTTCATCGCTCACCAAGTTATGTTCCAGCAGGACGGAGAATGCCGTGCCGGAAAGTTTCGTGTTCAAATCATCACGCCGGGCGAGCGTTCCAAGCTCTTTCCGCCAGATTTCAACGTCTACAAATTCATACTGGCGCTGCGAGATCATTTCCAGCGTATTAACGGCGCGTGATATTCCGTCCGCAGCCCTGTCGTCGCAGGAAGAAGCGCCGGTAAGCAACAGGGATGCACGCAGGAACAGCTGCCGGAGGACGGGTTTCAGCGGTTCAAGGTTGACTTGCCGGAGGTCGCCGAAACGTATCAGCACGGAGAGTTCGTCGGCGGCATTCGCCGTTTCCGTGAAACCGGCGGAATCGACAAGCAAGCGTTGCAGTGTGTTGAGCGCATTTTCAAAAATATCCGTCAACCGACATTCGCACGCGAGACGCACGATTTTCGCCGCCGCCGAGACGTCCGTACAGTCATTCAACTGTTCTTTCAGCCGGTATGCCGCAGCGATTTCTATCGTTTCGCCTTTCAGGTTTGCTTCCACTATTTCTATTTCCACTTCGGGCGTCCAGCGTAATACCCATTTTTCCGCCCACGAAGCGCTCTCCTGCGAAACGTGCTGCTTCCCGGCAAAATGTATTCCCAGCGTTTGCAGACGGTGCAGGAACGTGGAACGGTTTAAATCTATAAATGCGGCTTCCCTGCTCTTCACTTTGAAGTTTTCCCGCAAGTCGAGCGTAAGTTCCTGCGCGACGGCGGATTTATAATCGGTCAACTTTAAACGTTTCAGTTCCTGCTCCATATTTTCCTGCACGGGCGTCCGGCTTACGCCTTCGGGCAGGCTGCCTGTCGCCGTTCCCGTATCGGCGCTGTTCAAAGCCTCCGCCACGACGGAAAGTTCCCCGCCACCGAAACACGTTACGGCGGCATCGTGCAAATCTTTCAGCACGGGTATTGCGCCGCCGCGCAAAGACGTCAGCGCCGCTGCAAGCCTCACGGCCTCGATTGTACTTGCCGGCGAGGCGTTATATCCTTTGTCACGCAGGTATTGTGCGACTTTTGCGAGATAAACGGCCGGCAAATCCCCGATGCGGCCATCGTTCATCGCGTCCCACATCATTTCAAAATAATACGGGGCGCGGTTTCCGGCTCCGTAGCCCGTCCGGCTGCTTAAACGGAGGTACGAATAGGGCATGAGCGTAACCTGCGACTGTGCGCTGTCTAATTTTTTCAGTTCGCCGTCGCTCATCGCCGGAAGTCCCGAACGTATCCCGCTGACATGATAAGCGCCGGCAACCACAACAATCTCTTCCGGCCTGTATCCTTCACGAACGGCGCGCTCTATCTCGCGGCGCATGTATGCTTCGCGGATAAGGTTACAGGAATAGTCATACGGCGCGGCCTCAAGTTCGCGGCCTGCAACCATTTCGCGTATTTGTTCCGACTGATAGCTCAATACGGTGTTGTAACTCCCGGCCGTCAGATTATGTTCAAAATTACGTTCCCAATAGCTTTCATAATCATCTTCTTCCGAATGTCCGGCCAGCTTTTCATAAAGTTCATTGTGATAGCGATAAAAGGCTTGCGCCTGTTGCGTTTCTTCATCCCTGCCGCGTTCCCGGCGCAGTTTCAACATTCGGTCCGAAGGCAAATCCATGAAACGTACCTCTCTGCGGTTTTGCACAGACCAGCATATCGCCCGGTATTCGGGAGAATAGGAAGCAAACGGATACATGACCGTCTCAACCGGCAACCCGGTAGTATATGCCAATAAGGCGACCGGCGGTTTTACGTTCGTTGCCGCAATATCATACATGAACCCGGTTGCGTCGGAAGGGCCTTCGACCAGCACGCAACGCGGATTTTTCTCTTCAAGGAAACGCAGCAAATGCCATGCCGCACCGGGGGAGAGATGTCTGACGCCGAAAACAGAACAGTTATTAATCATCTTTTCAATTGTTCATCCCACTGCATGAATTATAGAGGCCACGCCAGGATGCGCCTCTTTTTTTCATGACATTTTCAAGATATTCTTTCCAGACTAATTTATCTTTATCTTCATCTTTGACGACTGCACCCTGAAGTCCGGCGGCAAGGTCTTCGTCCGTCACATTTCCGTCGCCGAAACTTGCGGCAAGCGCCATGCTGTTTGTGATGAGCGAAATGGCTTCGGCCGTAGAAATAACGCCGGCGGGTGATTTCAGTTTTTGTTTTTCGTCGAGCGTCAAACCGTTGCGGAGTTCGCGGAAGACGGTAACAATCTTTTCTATCGCATCATTTGAAGGGAGTTTGGCTTTCAGGCGATAATTACCGGAGATTTCCGCAACGCGTTTTGTTACGATGGAAACCTCCGTTTCGAGACTGGCCGGTGCGGGCAATACAATTATATTGAAGCGGCGTTTCAGGGCGGAGGACATATCATTGACGCCGCGGTCGCGCGTATTTGCGGTTGCAATAATGGAGAACCCGCGCCGCGCCGGCAGTTCACGCCCCAGTTCGGGGATAGCGACCGTCTTCTCCGACAGGATAGAAATCAGGGCGTCCTGGACTTCGGAGGCGCAGCGCGAAATTTCCTCAAAACGCGCAATGGAGCCTGTTTCCATGGCGCGATATACCGGGCTTTTAATCAATGCTTCGTCGGAAGGCCCGTTTGCAAGCAGCATGGCATAGTTCCACGAATACCGGATGTGTTCTTCGCCTGTCCCGGCCGTTCCCTGAATCACTTTGCCCGAATCGCCGCAGATAGCGGCCGCAAGATTCTCCGACAGCCATGATTTGGCGGTGCCGGGTTCGCCGATTAAGAGCAGGGAACGGTCTGTTAACAGCGTCGCTATTGCAATCTCGACTAAACGGTTATGCCCGATATATTTCGGGGTGACGGCCGTTCCCCCGGCTTTTCCTCCGGTAACAAATTTCAATACGGCTTTAGGCGAAAGTTGCCATCCTGCCGGTTTGTTCTCCTGTTCATCTTCTTTTTTTAATGCCTCCAGTTCATTTGCATACAACAATTCTGCCGGCAATCTCAATACGTCTTTCTCTGCCATTTTTATTTAGTGGTTAATGGTTAATGGTTAATGTATTCAACTTCCCATTATTAATTGTTAATTGTTAATTGTTAATTGTTTTCATTTTTGCCAACGCGTCACAAGCGGCCTCACGTACCATTTTGTTTCTGTCGCCGGCAAGTTTTGCGATGAGTTCTTTATTGGAGGGGACTTTGGCCAGAATGTGAACGGCTTCCGCCTGAAGCGCGGGAAGCGATTCGGACAGGATATGTTCAATCATGGCGGGCACTTCCTCCGACCCGAACGTGTCAAGCAATCGCAACCGGCGGACATGCTCCGTCCCGTCAACATACTTAAAGTTTCTCCGAAGGAAAGGCAGCATCGGCTTGCCGACCGAAGGGATAATTACCTGCTCCACATAATCGGCCAGTTCGCCATACCTGTCGGCAAGGGCGAAATCGAGGTATTGAAACGTGCGTGAATCTTTAAAGACGCCGTTTTCTTTCGCCCGTTTGAGAATTTCGAGACGTCCCGGACGAGTGGTTGAAAGAGCCCGGATTACGGGGGATAATTGCCGGTACGAACAGGCGGTGTTGACGTTTTTTAATTCAATTAAGGGCGTCTGTTCGCGAATTTCCAAATCTGCTTCCAAAGGTTCGCCCTGCGTGTATAATATGGAGTAAAGAAGCGTGGATACGGATGTCAGCATTTCTGCCGATTGCTGTGTATCGGCGTTTATCAACGCTTCGAGGCCTTTGGCCAGCCCGGTGAAGACAGGAGCTTTTTCTCCCAGTCTGTAGAAAACGGGTATCTGCTTTTGAAGCCGGAGATCGCCTTCGGCAAATTTGCTCCCGGCGATAAAAAGCCGGTTTATCTCCTGTTGCAGGTCGTATAACGGTTGCAGTTTCATAATGCTTTGCTTTTTTAATACAGAAGCCGGATTATTTTTTCCGGCGTAATGAGAGACAGCGGCCGGGCATATAACAATCCGGTCTGTACATCGTTGTGAATCATCACAGCCAAAGCCGTTTTTTCGGGTCTGGCCGGCAGGAACGCCTGCAGGTTTACGGCCGGCGCCACATCGTATCCCGGCAAATCACGAAGCGTCAGTTTATTTCCATGCAAATCTTCCGCAACGAGGTTTTCGCCGTTCATGAAAGATTTGTTTACCTTTATCAAAACCACCGGGTTTTTATCCATCAGCGGGTTTTTAATCATCTGTTTAACGGACTTTATCATTTCCTGATAATTCCCGGCGGCCTCCTCATAAATCTTTTGCCGGTCTGCATAAATCACGTTACGCCGTTTGACGGCATCCGTCTCCCAGCGAACACGCGGATTACGGTCGCCGGGATATATGAACATTTCCCGCAACTGTAGCACGCCGAAGAAACTGTTATCCGCCTGTATATACCTGACCGCACGGTAAGGACGGTAATTCTTTGTTTTATAAATGCGACCCGATTTAAGATTAAACCAGATGCCTTCGTCAACCAGTTCCCTGCGTGCCGGGTCATCAAAGCAGTTAAACGAAAGTTGCAGCAATTCCGCATTTTCTTCATACAGTCCGTACTGCATCAGTTCCGTCAGTTTCCAGACATATCCGGTCTGTTCCTCAATCGCCGAATCAAGTTCGGGAGGCGCTTCCGGATTGTCTTTCCGTCTGTTCAAACAGTCCGCAGCTTTTTTGAGAAGGGCTGATATATAATTGATCCGGTCAATGACAGGCGTATACTCCTCGCCTTTCACGTCACCAAGCTCGAGCAACAAATCATTAAACGCTGTCTGCACGCCGTTTATATAATAATTTCCCAGCTCCTTCACCTGTCCCTGCAATGTTTTAATCATCTTCGCGTCGAGCGAAGAAAGACCTGTACGGACAATCTCGCCCAACAGTTTACCGGCAAGTTCAATACCGGCTAACTGCGTATCCGTTTTTTTGATAACAGCAGACGTGTTTATCTTCGCGGTCGTTGAGGTTTTTTCTTTGACGGATTCTGTTTCCTGCGCTTTTGACGCCTGACGTTTCCCTGTCTTTTCGCGTTTCTGTAAAATATCGCCGGGGATGGTGGTCAGGACAAAATCACGGCTGTTTTTCTCATAAGCGTACAGCAGTCCGAGTGCATGTTTGCAGGGGAATTGCCGGCTCGGACAGCTACAGCGGAAGACCGGATTATTCTCATCCGCAAAATCAGCCGAACAAAAATAAGGATTCTCCGCGCTTCCGGCACATTCTCCCCATATCAAATCCCGTTCGGAAGAAATACGAAGATTCGAAAACCTCCCTTTGGCGACAAGCTCGTATCCGTTTTTTGCCGCCGCCGCGTTAGGCGCAAGCGATTCAATTTTTTCCCGTGTAATTTCCATTCTATTAAAACAACATTAAACATCCTGTTTTCAATTCCCCCTCAAAAAGCAGCATCCCGTTCTTGCTGTCCCGCTTCCCGTTTGGAAATACAAACATACGGAAAAAAATTAATTTCACAAGTAAGCCTGGCCGGATTCCCGGGAAAATGCATGGAATTTCCCACAAATGTAACACTTACCTCCCGACCGACTCCTAAGTTTTTGTAATATACAAAATTCTTTCTATCCCTTTCCCGCGTAAAAAAGCAAACATTGCTCTATCATTTGCAAAAATAATATTAGTTCGGCACGGATAAAGTCTATAATTTTGTATCCGTTATATGCTGATAATTTTCAATTTTTTAATTATAAATACTATGATTACCA
>JAITDQ010000049.1 GCA_031282485.1 Tannerella sp.
AAACATACCTGACTTCGGGGACGAGTTTTATCCCGAACCTGTCGTCCACCGCCCGGATGACGGTTTCGGCAAATGCGGCAATCTCATTGCCGGTAGCGCCTCCGTGGTTTACAATCACTAAGGCCTGTTTTTCATAAACACCCACATTGCCCTGCTTTTTACCTTTGAAGCCGCATTTTTCGATAAGCCAGCCCGCGGGCACTTTCACGCGACCGTTCGGCAAAGGATATGAAGGAATGTCCTGAAACGTTTCTTTCAACGCTTCAAACCGTTCGCCGGGGATTACCGGATTCACAAAAAAACTGCCTGCATTGCCCAGTTCCGCCGGTTCGGGCAATTTATCGCGGCGTATACGGATAACGGCATCCCGGACTGCCTGCAACGACACGTCCCCACACCCCAGGGCGTTGCGCAAATCGCCGTAGTCAAGCCGGTATTCGGGCTTCTTCCGTAAACGCAGGTTCACACAGGTCACGATATAAGGGTCATGATGTTCTTCCTTAAAAAAACTGTGCCGGTAACGATATTGACATTCTTCGTTCGTGAAAACACGTTTTTCGAAAGTCAGCCGGTTATACGTTTCAACCGTTTCGATCACGTCTTTTATCTCCACACCGTAGGCGCCGATGTTCTGGACGGCCGCCGCGCCCGTTTCACCGGGTATATGCGAAAGGTTCTCTATCCCGCCCCACCCATTCGAAACGGCATAAGCGACGACATCATCCCAGTGTTCCGCCGCACCTGCACGCAACCGTACCGACGACCCCGACGATTCTTCCGTCACCGAAATGCCCTTTATTGCAGAGTGGACGATGATCCCGTCAAAATCGCCTGTAAACAAGAGATTACTTCCTTCGCCGATATGTAATGAGATACATTCCTGAAAATATTCGTCCCTCAATATCCTGTTCAGTTCTTCCTCGTTTTCATATTCCATAAACCAGCGTGTTTTAGCCGGAATACGAAACGTATTGTGATGTTCCAGTGAATAATTTTGCTCGATGCGCACGGTTATTTATTTTATTACGAATGAAGGACGGGGAAAAAAACACGAAAAAAGAGGTCGTCCGAAAATTTTCCCGGACAACCCCTCCCCTTTGGTTATGGCTATAGTTCACCAAAAATCTCAATACCGGCGTTCCAACAACCAGGCATCCTGGAAATTAGGAGCGTATTTTGATTTGATAGCATCACGGCTTCTGGCCGCATCCGCTTTGCTGTCAAAGCTTGTCACGATAACGCGCAACATGCCTGATTCATTTTCCGCGACAACGGGTCTGTATCCCTCGTCAATCATACGCTCTTTCAAGGAATAGGCATTCGTCCTGTTCTTAAAACTGCCGATTACAACGGAATATTTCTTGAGGCCTGTTTCATCTTCACCGGATGCAATTTTAACTTTCTCCTGTTTAACCGACTCGTACGAAACCGTTTCAGACGTCAATACTTCAGTTTCATCTTCCTCTGCTTCTTCATTCTCCCAAGTGCTGTTGTCACTTGATTTAGCCTGTTCATAAGCCGTCTTGTAAGCGCTGCTTTTCGATTTGCAGGATCCCAGCATAAATACACAGCATATAGCTGTTCCGAATAACAAAATCTTTTTCATTTTCATCTATTTTATGTAAATTTGTTCGCAAAGGTAATTATTTTTATCATTAAAATCCAAACACTTTGGCGATTATTTCAATTCTTTGATACGTATATTCCGAAATTTCAAGGCGGAACCATGACCCAGAAACCCGATATGACCTGATTTATTAAACAGTCCGGGATGATCTCTTTTATCCCGTGTACCGTTTTTAGTTGCTTCCTTAATGTCGCCGTCGAGGATGACCGTGCCGTTCAGCGTAACGCGGATATGCGTCCCGTCGGCTAATATCTCCTGCGTATTCCATTCCCCCGTCGGCTTCAGGTAACCGCGTTTTGCCGGGATAATGCCGTAAACGGAGCCATGATACTGATACACCGCCAGGTCTTTATAAACGGGATGCTCATTGTCAAGTATCTGAAGCTCCATGCCCACATAAGCGGCATCGCCTTCGAGCGGCGTGCGTATGCCCACTCCGTTGTTTGCCGCAGGGGTCAGCTGAAATTCAAAACGGTAAACGAAATTGGAATATTCCTTCTTCGTATACAGGTTGCCCCCGAACTTTGTCTCCGTCGAAAGGGCGATACAGCCGTCCTCCAGCTTGTAATCAACCAGATTACCCGTCCATTCGTGCATGTTTGTCCCGTCAAAAAGGATTTTGAAACCTTCTTTCTTTTCTTCCGCCGAAAGCTGATACGGTTCCGGACGCTCCAGTTCCTTTACATATATATTACGGTAATACACTTTACTGCCATGCGCCTGAAGTTCTATCTGTTCAACCGGAGGAACCGGCTGCGAACGATCCCAGTAATTTTCCATGATCACATTATCGACAACAAGTTCGCCGTTTAATTTGACGGTCACACGGTCGCCGGTCATTTTTATATAAAACGTATTCCATTCGCCCAGCCTGTTATCCGCCACCTTAAGCGGTTTACTTTGATTCACGGCATTATTGTACAGCCCGCCGGAGCCAACCTGTGCACCGACATTCACGCGCGACGTGTCCCATATCTGAACCTGCGGCGTTCCGCGCAGGTAGATGCCTGCATCGGCTTCAGGGCCTGCCGGGTCAAGTTTCCAGTCGACATACATTTCAAAATCGCCGTACTGCTTTTCCGTACAAATATTATCTCCTTTACCGTTAAAAACAAGCTCTCCGTCGACAGCCGACCAGCCCGCATGCATCACCTCGTCGGCCTTTGCCTGTGCGCTTTTCAGTGCAGCCGGTTTCATTTTGGCGCGTTGAACCGGATCCGCAACCAGTCCCTTCCAGCCGGTCAGGTCTTTTCCGTTGAACAGGGCGACAAATCCCGTTTCCTGCGGCATCTCATCCAGATGTTTGCGGATAGCCTGACGCTGATAATCCGCATCGGGATTATTCAGGGTGGACGCAGCCCGGTTCAGCAAATCCGTCACATTTTTCCCCGTAAACGCTTTATTGGCCAGGGCAATGTTCATCACCGCCTGCGCTGCATTTTCCTTCAATGAATTGTCGCCAAGAAATTCTCCCGCATACAGCAACGCCAGATAAGTTCCCGTTTTCCCTATACTTTTCAATATTCTGTTTTTCTGTTCGTCCGTCTTTGCCGCTTCCATTGCCTTACGCAGGAATATCAAACGGTTATCGCCCGTCATCCGTTCATCGGAAACAAGCGGGATATAGGCGTCAAGCGCACGCTGGGAATAAGATAAATCCGAAGCGCTCCTGCAAATATTATATAACGGCTCTTCCACCTCAAAACCTTTCCACGAAAGCAATGCCTCAAACGCCGCATCTTTAGCCGCGCCACGTTCTTCATTAAATCCTCTTACGATTATTTCCAGCGCCTCCCTGTTTCCGGTGGACGACAGTACGGGATAGTACAAATACTTCTTCGTTTCGCCGGCCTGCAACATACGACGCGTAATCATTTCCGTCCGCGCAACCGGCGACAGGGAAGACAGCGCCGAAACAACGGCCTGCTGCAACGGCTTCACAAATGAAGATTCGGAAGTCTCCAGCAAACCGCACAGGACGACCATGTCTTTTTCCGAAACAACATCTTTCAGTACATTATACGCAGTCGTTTTTACTTCCAGGGAAGAACTTTTCGTCTGCTCAAGCGCCGTATTGAAATATGCGTTTGCCTTGCGTAAAGCCAGCAACTCCAATGCCGCCTGCTTCCCTTTATCAGACGCCGTTCCCGCCATTTTCGCCAGCGAAGGCGAAACATCGCCGTTAAAAGAAGAAAGAAACTGCTTCGCCAGCGCAATAACCGCTGCATCCTCGCTTTTCAGCAAGCCGGCAAGCGCCGGAATTGCATCCCTGTCTTCTGTTTCGGAAAGAGCATACGCAGCCGCCTGTTTCACTTCAAGAGCAGGATTATCCAACTGTTGTATCAGCATCTGGATACCTGTTTTTTCAATGCCGGTCTCGAGCGTTTTAAGTATTTCTCTTTTCGCAGGAGACTGCGCTTCGTTTCCAATCCAGTTCAGGATATCTGTTTTTTCTCCGGTTCCCGCTTTCGGCAACATTTTGAACAGTTCGACATACATCGTTTTGTCCGCATAACAGGAAGCGTACCTCAACGCCGCATTTCTATACGCAATATCACTGTCTTTCAATGCCGTTTTAAGCGTTTTTACCTTATCGGCCTGCGTCGGGAATATAATTTCAAGTGCAGCAATGCGCACTTGCGCCGCACCGGCTTTCGTTGCGTTTTTCAAAAGATTCTGTGCAGCCGAAGCGGCTTCTTTCTCATCACCCTGTTCGTAAACCCGTTTTATCAGCTGTACGTATGCATCCGTCGCACCTGTTAACTCATACTTGTATCCCGTTTCGGCTGCGCTTGCCGCCAAATCCGTCAGTGAGGCTTTGCTTCCGGTTCTGCTTAGCGTCTTCAGAACGACCGCTTTTGTCTTCAGATCCTGCGTTTGCAACATCGGTTTCAGTAAATCTTCGGTACCTTCTATCGGCAAGACGTCTCCCAAAGCCTGAATAATATTGCGCTGCGCTTCGGGTGTACGGGCGTTACGCCTCATCAAAGCCATCTGTAAGGCTTTAGCCGCCGCCTCGCCGCCGATAGAGGCAATCGTACAGGCGGAAGGGCTGCTCAACGCATCGTCCGTCAGATAGCCTGTTAACTTGCTTATGCTTGCTTCCGAACCGATTACGGCCAGCTGACGTATAAGAAACGCTTTTGTTTCATTTTCTTCCGTTGCGTCAAGAGCATCAAGAAATGCCTGCTCCGTCTTACTTTTCAACAATTCATCGCCGGAAGCGTAATAAGCCAGTCCGCTTAAAGCATATTCAACGGCCGGATTATTGCCCTTGCCGGAAGGAACGATCATTTCCACAAGCTTTTTGACGCCCTCTGTCCCCGTGGAACAAAGATCTTTCATCAATTCATTATACTTCGACTGTCCGTTAGCCGGAAGCTGAGCCAGCACATCCGCTACGATCGTCGCGTTCGTGCGATTCGCCGGTGTCTGCGCCATTGCCATGCCGGAACATACGATAAAGGCGCCAAATAATATCTTAAAAATATTCTGTTTCATGTTTATATCAGTAAATAGTGAATAATTGGGAGTTATTACATACATTTACGGGATTTTTCATAATCGACATAACCGGTTTGGAATATGTAAATTCTGAAAATTCCGTGATTATGTTTATATATTCCAGGACGCTCTCATCGGCTGGTCTAACAGATTATTGGCCGCTTCATCGTTGATAAACTGCAATTTCACGGGATCAAATTCAAGCGCACGGTTCAACCGGAGGGCGACGGCGCCCATATTAACAATCGTAGCAGAACGAAAACCGTTCCGTTCATTAAGCGCAAACGGCTGACGCGTTCTCACACATTTCATAAAGTCAACCTGTTGCTGTTCCGGCTCCGGATAATCAGCCAGTTTCTTTTCCCATCCGGGTATGTCGCAGACAAAATTTTTATAGACATTCCCTTTCGGGCCGGCAATATAAGGTGTACCGGGATTGCCGTAATCGCCACCCCACAATACAATCTTGCATCCGTCTTCATACGTATAGGTTATCGACCGCCACGTGCCTACGGCGTCATGATGCTGTTGCGGTGCATCAACTTCCACTTTCACCGGGCTGGTATCGTCTTTTCCCAATATATACTGGACAGGATCTATATAATGTTGTCCCATATCGCCAAGTCCGCCCCCGTCATAATCCCAGTATCCACGGAAAGTACCATGTACGCGATGAGGATTATAAGGCTTATAAGGCGCAGGCCCGAGCCACATGTCATAATCGAGTTCCGGCGGTACCGGTTCGGGAACCAGAGATTCCTTTCCTACCCAATAAAATTTCCAGTCAAAGCCCGTATGGGCGCTAATCGTGACTTTAAGCGGCCAGCCGAGCATTCCGCTTTGAACAAGTTTCTTCAGCGGTTTTACCGTCGTGCCGAGGCCATAAAAATTATCCGAAAAACGGAACCATGTATTCAGGCGGAATATGTTCCCATACCGTTTGACGGCTTCCATAACACGTTTCCCTTCACCAATCGTACGGGTCATCGGTTTTTCGCACCAGATATCTTTCCCCGCCTTGGCCGCTTCGACCGACATGAGGCCGTGCCAGTGCGGAGGAGTCGCTATATGTACGATATCAACATTCGGATCAAGAATCAGGTCTCTGAAATCATGATATTCCGCAATTTTTTCCGGTACAAGAGCCTGCCCCAACGCAAGATGTTTTTTGTCGACATCGCATACAGCCACAAGACGCGTACCGCCATAGTTCAAATGTCCGCGTCCCATGCCGCCGACACCGATAATTCCTTTTGTCAACTGATCACTTGGGGCTAAAAAACCTTTACCGAGCACCTGACGCGGCACAACGGTAAACAAAGCAAGCCCTCCCATCGCTTTAATAAAATTCCTTCTGTTCGTTTTCATGCATTATATTATATTAATAAAAATCCGCATAGTTATATTCTCGCTCGGCAAAGATAGTGTAAGTTAAGCGCAATACAAAATAAAAAGAACCGGCGAACAGGAATCTTCCCATTCTTCGTTTGTTAATTTATTTATCCGCGCTCTCTTAACATTCCGAAAGGTCTGAAAGGTTTTTTACCTGTTCAATACTAAGTCCCGTAACCGATGAAATAAATTCTACCGTCAGTCCTCCCCGCAGAAATTGTTTTATCATTTCCCTGCGCTCTTCATGGCGTCCCTCCTGGCGTCCTTTCTCTATACCTTTCTTCTCACTGTATGCGATTGCATTTTTAATGCTGTCATATTCATAAATACTTGTTCTGTATTCTTCCATTTCCTTATTTGTTAATTTGTTAATCCGTGCTCTTTTAAATAAATTCTCAAAGATTCTACCCTGTACCTCCGGCGGACGGTCTTTTAACTTCTCAAGATTTTTCAACAAATAGATCCAGCGTTCCGTATTTGTCGTAAGTTCTTTTGCCGTTTTTGTGAATTTGGGCAATTCGACGAATATCATACTCAGCTTGTCGCTTAATCGCTTTTGCGCGTTCTTGCGGTACAGATATACCTGTTCGATATACGTATCCTTGACACTTTCTTCCTCGAACTCGACAAAATCCAGTATCGCGATGAAATAAAC
>JAITDQ010000107.1 GCA_031282485.1 Tannerella sp.
TTTTCGCCCGAATCTTTCGTTTTACGATTAAAAACCGTAACTTTGCGCCTCGTTTAATTTAATAATATTAAAAGCATGTGGGCTGTTTGCGCTGATTTAGAAGGAGTTTTTGTCCCTGAAATATGGGTTAATGTGGCTAAAGTGACCGGAATAGAAAAATTGAAACTTACGACACGCGATATTAAGGATTATGATGAACTGATGGCTTATCGCCTGCGGATACTGGATGAAAATAATCTGAAAATAAACGATATCCAAAACGTGATTGCAACTCTTAAACCTCTCGACGGAGCGCTGGACTTTGTCAGGTGGCTGCGCAAAATCACACGTTTTGCGATTGTTTCGGATACATTCATCGAATTTGCGCAACCGCTCATGGATCAGCTCGAAAATCCTTTGTTGCTCTGCCATTCGCTGGAAATTGACGCAACCGGAAGAGTCGTAAACTACATCCTGCGCCAGCCCGACCCCAAACGTAAAACCGTGGAAGCGTTCCAAAGCCTTAAATATAAAGTGCTCGCCTTCGGCGATTCCTACAACGATATTTCCATGCTCAAAGCGGCGGATATCGGGATTCTGTACTGCCCGCCCGATAACGTAGTTGCCGACTATCCCGAATTTGCCGTGGCAGGAAATGTACCCGAACTCAAGACGCTAATCCGGCAACATCTGTTCGGTGACTGAAAAAATCACTACATATAGTGATTGTCTGTGTCGGACTTTTGAAGTTCCTTTGCAGTCGCAAAACGAATCTCCTTTTTGTCGAAAACAGTTCTTTTGACAAAAAGAAATTAAATGACTTAAACAGACTAACGTATGAAAAAAAAATTTTTATTGCTAATCGGTATAATTTCAATTAACGGACTTGTTGCGGCTGAAGAAAAAGAGACGCCGCAGGACACGGTTAAAACATTCAATATGGACGAAATCGTTGTTACATCGTCATCAAAAGAAACGAATAAACTGCGCACGCTGCCCGGTTCCGTTTCCGTGCTTTCGCCGCAACAGATATCCGCCAGGCAGGTGATGTCGATAAAAGATATCAGCTCTTTTGTTCCCAACCTCTACATGCCCGATTACGGCGCCCGCCTGACTTCGGCCATTTATATAAGAGGCATCGGAGCGCGCAGCAGCGGACAGTCTGTCGGCCTGTATGTAGACGATGCCCCCTGTATGGACAAAAGTTCGTTCGATTTCGACCTGACGGACATCCAGCGGATTGAAGTGCTGCGCGGCCCGCAGGGAACACTCTACGGACGCAATGCCATGGGAGGAATCATCAACGTACATACGCTTTCGCCGCTTGATTATCAGGGAATGAAAGCGTCCCTTTCGTACGGAAACTACGGACGGTTTAACACCAAAATATCCACCTACAACAAGGCAGGCGAAAACTTCGGATGGTCGCTCGGCGCTTATTACGACCGCTGCGACGGTTTTTTTACAAACGTATACGACGGACGGAAGGCTGATTCCGAAGAAACCGCCGGCGGAAACCTGAAATTGTTCCTGAAACTCTCGCCGGCCTTTACCGTCTCCGGTTCCGTTTCGTACGAACACACCGGCCAAGGCGCTTTTCCCTACGGGCTTTATGACGAGGAAACAGGAAAGGCGGGCGACGTGAATCTCAACGACGAATCATCGTACGAACGCGACCTGTTGAGCAACAACCTGTCGCTCAAATATCAGAACGAAAACATCCTCCTCGCCTCCACAACCGGATACATGTATCTTGACGATGATATGAAAATGGATCAGGATTTTTCCGAATTTTCCGTTTTTGTTTTAAACCAGCGGCAAAAACAGCGCTCATTCACCGAAGAAATATCGGTAAAAAGCAGAAACAACAATAATTACCAGTGGTCGTTCGGCGTCTACGGTTTTTATAATAAATTCCGTACCGAAGGGCCTGTGGAATTTAAGGAAGACGGGATAAAAACGATTCTGCAACCGGTATTCGACAAGTTTGGCGAATACGGGATGCCGGGTCAGTTGACCATTACGAACGAATCGCTGTACATCCCCGGAGATTTCGAGACGCCGTCGTACGGCGCAGCCGTCTATCACCAGTCGACATATAATAACCTTTTCACCCGGGGTTTGTCGGTAACGGCCGGTATCCGTCTGGATTACGAAAAACAGGAGCTGGAATATAACTCCGAGGCAAAGATGAACCTCCGGATGCAAACGTCGCCCGCCCGTCCGCCGGTAGATTTAAGCGACCGCTATCCGGCTTCGGTAATCGACGAACGGCTCGCCCAGGCGTTCCGGCAGGTTTTACCGAAGATATCGTTGAAATACGAATGTACCCCGCGCACATTCGCCTACCTGTCCGTGTCCAAAGGATATAAGGCCGGAGGGTATAATGTCCAAATGTCGGCCGATATTATGCAGAGCCGCATGCAGTTTGACATCATGAACGCATTTAAACAACTCATGCCCCCGGATATGATAAAAGAACCGAGACCCGTAAAAGAGGTCATCGCATACAAACCCGAAACAAGCTGGAATTACGAAACAGGCATGAAAAGCGAACTTGTAAAAGACCGGCTGCACGCGGAACTGACATTTTTTTATATGAACGTCAATGACCTGCAAATCACCAAATTTGTCGGGAGCGGAAACGGGCGTTATCTCAGCAACGCAGGAAAAGCGGAAAGCTACGGCGCGGAACTGTCATTATCCGCAAGGTTATCCGACGAATTTACCGCCGACCTTAACTATGGCTGCACACGCGCTACATTCCTCGATTATAACAATGAGAAAGAAGACTATAAAGGAAAATACATCCCTTACACGCCTCAACACACGTTAAGCATCGGTTTGCAATACAGCAAACTGTTCCGCAACCGTCCGGTTGACCAGCTAATGGCCTCCGCCCAGTGCAACGGCGCCGGGAAAATATACTGGACGGAAGGAAACCAACTGTCACAGCCCTTCTACGCCGTCGTCAATGCACAGGCCGGCGTACGAAAAGGCATCATCTCCCTGTACGTATGGGCAAAAAACCTGACCGATACGGATTATCCGGCCTTTTACTTCGAATCGCTCGGCAAACCTTTCATGCAGAAAGGCCGTCCGTTACAGTTCGGAGCGAAACTGAACGTGTCATTCTGAAACAAAACCATTAAATATACATCCTATGACAGATTTCCTGACTGTATACAACCTGACGGGGCTTACGACCGGCATAGCAACGTTCCTTATTATCGGATTTTTCCATCCGGTTGTCGTAAAAGCCGAATACTACTGGGGCACGAAATGCTGGTGGGTATTCCTGATTGCCGGGATAGCGTTTGTCGTCCTGTCAATCATGATAAAAGACATTTTACTGTCGACCGTCACAAGCGTCATTGCCTTTTCCTGCTTCTGGTCAATACTCGAAATTTTCGCACAGTCCCGTCGCGTCGCAAAAGGCTGGTTTCCGGCCAATCCCAAACGGGCTAAAAAAGACGATTCATCCGGGAAATGTGCAGATGATAGTTGACCTGTATATTTGCCCGGTCAATAAAATCATACCATCATCGGAAATAATACGGGAATACTCCTCGCTAAAGTCTTACGGAGGGTAAAAAAAATCCTTGTAAATAAACTATCTACAAGGATTTTCGTTGTCTCACCAAGATTCGAACTTGGACAAACAGAACCAAAACCTGTTGTGCTGCCATTACACCATGAGACAATCCTGTGTTTTCTCTCGAAAAGCGGTGCAAAAGTAATGGTTTAATATTACATTTGCAACTGTTTTTTCTGAAATTTGTTTCATGTGATTTGAAATGTTCCTTCTTTGTAACTACTCAGGTACTTTCATAAAAGAATAAAAAAATTGGGAAAAGAGAGAGACTACTTACCTTTGCGGCGTGGAGGAAACGATAATCATACAGCGTTCGGAATATGAACAGTTATTATCGTAGAATGAAGAATTAACGGTTTTTGGAAGAAATGAGTCAAAAATCGGAAGTAGCATACGCCGCCATCCGTGAACGGATCATCGAGAGCGAGGTAGTGGGTTCGGACGAAACGGGCTGTCGGGTAAACGGCAAAAAACACTGGTTTCATGTATGGCAAAACAGTATGCTGACATTTATCGTGTCTTTCGCAAACAGGGGACACAGGGTGATTGAAGAATATTTTCCGGGCGGATTTTTACACTCATTTTATGTAAGCGACTGCTGGGCGTCCCGGTTAAAAACAGCGGCAAAAGCCCATCAACTGTGTATAGCTCATTTATTGCGGGAACTGTTGAATTTCGAGAAGAGTTTACAGGATAGCTGGAGTGTAAAGATGCAGGGCTTATTATACCGTGCAATCGTCTTGAAGCGCACCATGCTTGCTGAAGATTACCGGAATCCACCGGAAGAAGTGGCTCTCCTCAACAGGGAACTGGACGAACTGCTGGCGGTAGATGTTGCCGGGTTTCATCAAAAAGAGCAGGCATTTATCTGTCGACTGCAAAAACACAGGCAAAGTATTTTTACTTTTCTGATATATCCCAATGTCCCTCCGGATAATAACGGTTCGGAGAGAGCCATTCGAAATGTCAAAGTCAAAACGAAAGTCTCCGGTCAGTTCCGTAACTCTGAAGGAAAAGGCGCTGAACGGTTTGCCGGGATTCGTTCGGTTATTGATACTACTCTCAAAAACGGACAGGATGTTTTCTTCGCCTTGAAATGT
>JAITDQ010000125.1 GCA_031282485.1 Tannerella sp.
CGGCAAGGACAGCCGGATCGGTCAGATTGTTGAGCGCCGCCTCGCAAACATAATAGTATCTGTCTGTTTTTATAATCTCCTCAAGCGTCGCCTGATCGAAGATTCTTTTGACAGCTTCCATACGCACAAGCTCATCTTTATCCGTTCTTGCCGTTTTAACAAGCGTCGCCTGATTGGTTATTTTTCCCACCGTCGCCCTGGCTGCGGCTGTGCGCTCCGCAATGCTTTTCCCGTAGTTTAAATCATACTTTTCCATTTCAACGAAATTTAAATTACATATTCATACTTCATTATAGAAATCAAATCAATCATAAACAGTTTACTGTCCGAAGAATCTTTCCGTTGTGATAAAGTTTCCCTTTCGCATGCGGGCGCCGCCGGATGACAGGCCGGATGACAGGGATGAGGTCGGTTTATATTCAAAATCATAATCCCTTGTCATGGAGAATACGGGCGCTTGGGTACGACCGGCCAGCAATTCATCCAGATTCTTTTGGGCGTCGGGGTGCGCGTGTTCCAGTGCGTCGCGATACCACTTTTCAGCTTTTGCCGCGTCCTTTTTGACATACTCGTAGCCGGCGGCCAGCATCATCATGGCATCCGGATTGCCCTGTTCCGCCGACTTGAGGAACCAGGGGAACGACTCCGTTATTTGTCCCAGATAAAGACAGGTTATGCCGGCGCAGAACTGCACGTGTTCGTCGTCGCCTCCCGACGATAGGTCATGCGGCAGGGGTGGATTGACCGTGATTTCGAACTCCGGTAACTTGATTTTTTTTCCCTTTTCTTTGGCCCACAGGCCATAGCCGGGCGCGGTACACATCATTGACATGAATGTCAAACATAAAACTAACTTTTTCATATCTCTTTTTTGTTTTAAAAATTTGTTTCCTAAAATCAATCAGTGATTATAGATTAGAAATCTTCAGATTCAATTTCTTGCTGATTGCAGTGTTCAACTTCTTGATTGCTCCCGTATCGGGCGCTGCGCCGGATTGCTTTAGCAACGAGGTATCGTCTATATAAATCCACATCATTCCATTTGGTCTTTGGCTGGTCAATGCTATTATTTCGCCGTCGAAGTCGAAATAGCCATAGACTATGTTCCAGCCCTTTTTGCCGGATATGTTGACATCGACGCCCTCTGCTGTTCCGGTAACTTTAAAGTCTTCGGTAGTATAAACAAACATTCCCAAATATCCTGCATCGGACGACTGAGCGACGGCATACCCGAATTGACCGATCGTTTTGCCTTTTTTGTCATAAGCTAAGAATCCATCCAGTACACACCCTTCTCCGTCCGCAAACCCCAATTCTTCGAGGTAATACTCGTCGGGGTCGGGAAGCAAGATGGTAAACC
Source organism: Tannerella sp. (assembly GCA_031282485.1). Lineage (GTDB taxonomy): Bacteria > Bacteroidota > Bacteroidia > Bacteroidales > Tannerellaceae > Tannerella. The sequence goes on from JAITDQ010000125.1 coordinate 1,361, forward strand.
CGTATGTCGACGTGTCAAAGTCAGCCCCGGCTAACACATCTCCGTCCAATATCGCTTTTACGGCAGCGACATCGGAATTTCCGTTTACAACTTGAGCGGTAATTTTGTAACCGTTCGGATTTTTATCATCGTCATCTTTGTTGCAAGCAACGAATGATACACTCAGCAACACGATGGCTGCCATAAAGAGGCTTTTTGAAAAGCCTGTCCTGTTTTCTAAAATCATTTTTTCCATTTTCTTTGTTTTTTTGTGCCCCTTTGCGGAGGCGGTTAATAATTGTTTTGTTTTCCTGCTCTTTCGGCTTCACAGGGCTTGCCTTGTTTTTCCTTTGTCTTTAAAACTATACTTCGCACGGCATAGAATTGAAATACGATATGCAAAATAACAATATAATTTTTCTCTCCAATACCCCAAAAGTAGGGTATTTTAAAAAAAGTGCATAAAATTTTTGTACAGGCATGAAAATTCACAAGTTGTTTCATGCGGCAGATGTGGAAAAATCCGGTTACGGATTACTCTTTTAGAGGATATGCAATTTGTTTTAACAGGGTGGTTGTCTTTACAACATGAATTTAAGGTTATTTCTTTATTTATTTCGGGAAAACCGCAATAAGAAGCGCTTCAATCCGGCGCCTCTCCGAATCATTCATGCAATTTTGTTCGCCCCCCGCTTTTATAACAATTGCTTGCAAAATACCAACCTTCATTTTAGCGAGGGTTGAAGATATTGATTATTTTCATTCCGTTTATTAACCGGTTGTCCTGCATGTCTTCACTTACCAGAAGGTGACATTGCATCGCACCGGCGGAGGCTACAATCAGGCTGTCCCAGAATGAAACGGACAGTTTGTCGCGCAGCAAGGACGCCGACATGACGGTCTCCAGCGAGAAATTCCGTATCACGCACATTTCCGACATCGTTTCGATAACGAATCGTATTTGCACTTCCGTGAAATTTTTCCTCTTTAATACCGACGAAACCTCGTTAATTACCTGATACGATATCACAAGAACATTCCCGGCGCCGTTGTCGCGTATAAACTGTCGCGCTCTGTTGTTTTTTTCTTTTTCATCGCTTGTGAAGAGATATACCCAGACGTTACTGTCGACAAAGATTTTATCTGCCATAACATTCTTCGCGATTGAATTTGAAACCAGGTTCGCATTTGTAGTGTCTGTCGGCAAATTCGAGCAGTGCATTTACTTTTTCTTCCTTGCCGGTGCGGTTGAGGTATTCCAGGAGCGCCGACATGTCGCTTTCCTCGTCCGCTCTGACGAGTATTGTTTTTGAATCGAGCGAGATAGTTTGTAACATGACTTTATATTTTTAAAATAATCACTTGCCAAAGGTAAGGAATAGTTGCGGGAAAAGCAAATTGCGTCAGTAACTTTATAACGGTTTTTATGTAATAAAAATACTGAAATTCACCGCTCCGTAGACGCGGCGCTGATTGAAGAAGGGGACAGCGGAAAAATCATTGTTTTTGGAGTGTTCCATTACGAAGATACCTCCTTCCCGCAGGATGTTTTTTTCCATAATGATGCGCGGGATGTCCGGTAAAAAACTTGAGGCATAGGGCGGATCGGCAAATATGAAATCAAAGGAATTTTCCTTAGCGACATTCAGGAAGCGCAATGCGTCGCCACGGATAACGGATAAAGCGTCCGTTTTTAACTCTTTCGCCACTTTGGTTATAAATTCGGCATGGATTCTGTCCTGTTCTACCGCTACTACCGAACGGCAACCCCGCGATAGCATTTCGAACGAGATACTTCCCGTACCGGCAAATAGATCAAGAGCGGCAACCCCGTCCCAGCAGAACAGGTTGTTCAATACATTAAACAGGTTCTCTTTTGCAAAATCCGTTGTGGGGCGGGCTTTGAATGACGAAGGGATTTGAAACCTGCGACGGCCGTATATACCGCTTATAATCCGCATTCGATCAAGGTTTTTACATCTATGTACATGTCCTGATCAAGCGCCGTCCTGTACTTTTCTATTCTGGGTGACAGGTAATCAACCTGCGCCATATATTTTTTGATGACCGGCATGATCTTCCGGCACAGAGGTCTCTCGCCGCAAAAATAAATGTAATCTTCAAGCTGGTTCACCGAGAGCTGTTTGCAAACGTACATGATAAAATAGATGATATCATTTTCGTTTTCATGGCGGAACGAGTTGATGAATAATATTTCGCCATGTTCGAGGCATACGATATCCAGCATGGTGTCGTGTACGACGACATACAGCTGTTTGGGATAACAGGCGAGGCTTTTTTGTCGCCACGACAGCAGCAGGGGTGACAGGAAATGAATGAACTGGGGATTGATGAGGGAACGTATCATGAACTCATAAGCCTCATTATCCAAACCGAATAATAACGATGCCCCGAACGGTTTTAGCGGATGGGACAGCACTTTCCGGTTTTTGTCCGCCCGGAAACAAAAGGAAAACAGCACGTCCTTATCTTTTTCGGAAAAAATACCGTCGGGCGCCAGCGTATATTTTTCCGCAACGGCGATCACATGTAAAGAATCATATACGTAAGAGAAACATTCATTGTCGAAAAAGATTTCTTTCAACGACTGAACCAACGGCATGTTCCTGGCAGGCGAAACCGTTCCGGTAAAGAAACTGTCCGCCTCCGACGGTATATAACCGGAAAAAGAAAGTCCATCCGGCCACAGCCGGATGGATACTCTGTATTTTTCCGCATTATCTACATTCAGCGTGTCGGGAACACGTATTATCATGATGACATTCCTAAAATTCCCAGTTTCCGGCGTTATTGTTGATTTCCGTAATCGAACCTATGCGAAGTCCGACATAACGGTTCAACTTCGTCGCCTTATCTTTAAGGTTGAAAAGCAATTGCTTGTCAAGGTCGCCAAGATATACGTCATAATAAACGCCACATTCGAATACGGGAACCGTATAGCCCGATGAGGAACTCAACGTAGCCGTATCAAGCAGGAACGTATTATCCTCAAATCCCGGCACTTTGCCGATAGATGCGACATTGTAACCCGCTCCGAGAAGCGTGTCCTTCGCCAGCACCCAGTTCGTATCACGCCTGATAATACCCTTCTTAACGGCTTCCTGCTCCGTCATTCCGCTTTTAAGTTGTTCGTCCGTCAATTCGCCTTCTTTGACTAAGAAAGGAATCTTCGTTTCATTGAGGAACTTTTGAAGTTCTTCAAAATTAGCCGCATAAATGCCATTCTGATTTTTATACCCGATTTGGGCGTTACGTATCTCAATTAAACGCTCTACGATGGCCTTTTCCCTTGCCTTCTGTTGTTGGTCAAAGTGAATAGGAGTCATAATACTCTGTATGCACAAATAGATAAGAGCGACAATTGCTGCTACCAGTAAAATTCTAAGTACGAGTTTCATAATGATTTCATATTGTTTTTTAAACTTAATTCGTCCTGCAAATATAAAAAAGAATATTTTAATAACTACCTTTATCGCCAAAATAATTTCAAATTTTTTTATGATAAATGATTTTGCGTTAAAAAAGGTACTGTCGTTCTTCCCTTTTGAGCCGACTTCCGAACAGTTTTCCGCCCTGCAAACACTGGCCGGATTCCTGATTTCAAGCGGGCAGGACGGGCTTTTGCTCCTGAAAGGATACGCGGGAACGGGCAAAACGACCATGCTCGGCGCTACTGTGAAGATGATGGACTCGCTGAAACAAAAAACGATCCTTTTGGCGCCTACCGGAAGAGCCGCTAAAGTTTTTTCGGAATACGCATCCCACAGCGCATTTACAATACATAAAAAAATATACCGCCAGAAAAGTTTCTCCGGCGACTTTTCCGGCTTCTCGCTTTCGGACAATCTTCATAAAGATACGGTTTTCATCGTTGACGAGGCCTCCATGATATCGAACGAAAACACCGGAAACGCCGTTTTCGGAAGCGGATGCCTGCTCGACGATCTTATACATTATATATATAGCGGCGAAAATTGCAGGCTGATACTTATGGGAGACTCCGCGCAGCTTCCCCCCGTGTCCCTCGCCTGCAGCCCGGCGCTGGACACCGGATATCTTAAACGCTACAACCTGCATGTCACCGAAATACAGCTCACACAGGTCGTTCGTCAACAGCATGATTCGGGCATACTCTTCAACGCTACAAGCATACGGGACGCGTTGCGTAACGGTCATATCGGCATATACCCCAAAATCACGACGGATCATTTCACCGACATAAAAAAAATCAGCGGCAGCGAACTGATCGAAGAAATATCGTCGGCCTACAGTCGCGACGGCGTTGATGATACGATGATTATATGCCGCTCGAACAAAAACGCCAACATCTATAATAATGGCGTCCGGAACCGCATCCTGTACCGTGAGGAAGAAATTTCGCAGGGAGATCGCCTGATGGTTGTCAAAAACAATTATTTCTGGGGCAAAGAGCATACGGATCACGATTTTATTGCAAACGGGGAGATCGTACAGGTGCTGCGTGTGAGGCGCACGGAAGAGATGTACGGCTTCCGTTTTTGCAATGTTTTAGTACGTTTCGACGATTATGATACGGAAATGGAACTGAAAATATTGTTGGACACGCTTCAAAGCCAGGCTCCGGCGTTGACGAAAGAATTAAGCGATAAACTGTTCCTGTCCGTAGCCGAAAATTACGCGGACATACGCACCAAATCCGAACGCATGAAAAAAATCAGGGACGATCTTTATTTCAACGCCGTGCAGGTGAAATATGCATACGCCGTCACGTGTCACAAGGCGCAGGGCGGACAGTGGAGCAACGTATTCCTCGATGTGGGATACGTTACGGAAGATATGTTGGGCGAAGATTTTTTCCGATGGCTCTACACCGCTTTCACACGCGCTACAAGACGTCTTTACTTAGTCAACTGGAGACTGGAAGAAAGCCATAACGGTTAATTTTTCCTATAATTTCGTTTATGATAAAAATATATCATATCTTTGCGCATAAGCTGCGTATTTGTATTACTGCAAAATATAATAGGAACTATGGCGAATAATGAGAGACTAAAACAGATAATATCCAACATCCGGTTATTGAGTGATTTAACGGATGGGATGAAAGATTCGGAGATATATCCCGTATCTTTTTTCAGTCAGGCGTTTGATCTGATGCAAAAGATTCAGAGTGATTTTCATATGCTTGAAGCGGATCAGGTCGAGATGTTTGCTTCACAGATGAAGAAACATCAGGCCTTAATATTATCCATACACCGGCAAATGCGGAATATCGGGGAGCATAAATTCCCGGATGAAACTCCCGAACAGAAAACGCCTCCGGTCTCGCCGGAGCCGGAGCCGGTTGCGACAACCGGTCTGTCCGCACCGGTAACAGCAGGGCGAAAAGCCGGCGACGCACCGGTTGCCGGGGAAGAAATCGTTGCCGGACAGAATGAAGATACGCCGAAAAAGGTTTCTCTCTTGAGCCGTCTGGGCATACTTAAAGAAGAAGCCGTGAAGGATACTTATCCTGAAACGTTACCGGATGCGTCGCCCGAGACAAAAGCGCCGGTTGTGCAACCGGCGTATGACGCGACAGGAAGGCCGCCGGCAACTAAAATCATGGAAGAACCGGTCGAATTGCCGGTGAACAGGCCGGCGACGGTAAGGAGGCCGATAAGACCCATGCCGCCAAAAGAGACTGTTCCTGCCGAAAATATTGCGGTGCAGAGGCCGGAAAGGGGAGTGTCCGCGACATACAGACCTCAGCGGCCTGCCGCCGTTTCACCGGAACGGCCTGCTACCATTGCACCGGAACCGGACGTGTCGACGATTACCATACCTGTGACGGCGAAAGAAGACACCGCATGGCCGCCGGTATGGCCGCCGGTCGACAGGGGGCAGGCAGGCGTACAGAAAACGCCGGAGCCTAAAACCCAAAATGTTTCGACCGTCGCCTCCGCCGCCGGCTTTCCGCCGGAAAGAAGCGCCCCTCCGTCCCTGAACGAAGCGATAGAGAAAAGAATATTATCGGATCTGCGCCGGGCGTTCAATGTGAACGACCGCTTCCGCTACCGCCGTGAATTGTTCGGAGGAAATGAGGAAATTATGAATAAGGTAATAGCAATCCTTAACGGTAAGGAGTCTTACACGGATTCCATCCGGTTTCTGGAAGAAAAGTTGCATTGGGATTTCAGTAATCCGGTCGTTAAGGATTTTATTAAGGTATTGGAGATAAGATTTTTGTAATAATGGCGAAACTTTTTGTTGTCCCCACGCCGGTAGGAAACCTCGAAGATATGACATTCAGGGCTGTTCGCACGCTGAAAGAGGTTGATTTGATACTGGCTGAAGATACGCGGACGACAGGCGTTTTGCTGAAGCATTACGAAATACAAAACCGGCTGCAGTCGCACCATAAATTCAACGAACATAAAACCGTCGAACAGATTACGGAGCGCATCAAAGCCGGAGAAAACGTTGCATTGGTTTCGGACGCCGGGACGCCGGCCATTTCGGATCCCGGTTTTTTGCTCGTACGCGAGTGTGTCCAAAAAAATATTGAAGTGGAATGTCTCCCCGGAGCAACGGCGTTCGTTCCGGCATTAGTCGTATCCGGACTGCCGAACGACCGGTTTTGTTTCGAAGGATTCCTTCCCGTGAAAAAAGGTCGCCTGACGCGCCTTCGTGAGATTGCGGAGGAAGAACGAACGACCGTCATCTACGAATCGCCGTTCAGATTAGTTAAAACGCTTGTTCAACTGTCCGGCGTATGCGGCAAAGACCGTCCGGTTTCCGTTTCCCGTGAAATATCAAAACACTTTGAAGAAACGGTACGCGGCAGTCTTGAATATGTAACGAACTATTTTTCGACAAAAGAACCGAAAGGTGAATTTGTAATAATACTCGGAGGCCGGGAAAACCGGAGAGAGTGATAAAAAAAATTGAACCATTTAATAAAAAAACAGTTATGAAAAAGGTTTTAGCAATATGTGCATGTATAATCGCGTTTACGTCATGTGTGGAGTATTCATCCGATTATAAAAAAATGAAAGAGGAAAATGATTCGTTGAAACTTCATATCACGAAAAGTGAAGTGGAAATGGATGAAATGTTAAGCATTTTGAATGCAGTTGAAGACGATATCAAGTCTATACGGGATACCGAGAAGTTTATTGACGTACAGAAAGATGTGGAACTTACCGGTTCAAAACGCGAACAGATAAAAAACAATATGAATGTAATTGCAGAGACGCTGAAGCGAAACCGGCAAAAACTGTCGGAACTTCAGGCGAAATTAGATGCGGGCAATGTTCGCTCTTCCGCATTACAAAAAACGATAGACCGCCTGACAAATGATATTACCGAAAAAACGGAACTGATCGCAAAAATGCAAACCGTTCTGGAACGCAAGGAGGTGCAAATAACGCAGCTGTCCGAACAGGTGGAAGGACTTAGCACGAATATCAAGATTCTCAAAGATGTTAACGAGAGCCAGAGCGCACGCATCGACAACCAGGACAAGGCATTGAACACCGTATATTACTGTTTCGGGACAAAAAAAGAACTGAAAGAACAGAATATCCTTTCCGGAGGCGGATTATTCACCAAGTCAAAAGCATTGGAAGGAGATTTCAACAAGGATTATTTCATAGCCGTCGACAAACGCCGGGTGACGGCCATACCTCTTTATGCGTCGAAGGCAAAGATAAAAACCAATCATCCCAAAGACTCGTATGATTTTTTCAAAGATCCCGAAGG
>JAITDQ010000147.1 GCA_031282485.1 Tannerella sp.
CCGATGACGGGAGGTGATCTACATCAACTCTTTGCTTTGGAGGAGGGCGGCGGCTTCTATCAGCATGCTTCCGCTTAGCTGTTCCGTCAGGCCGGTTGAGGTGCCGGGTGGGGTTCGCCAGTTTGGGCCGTAGAAGAGGTAGGGGCGGCTTGTGCCTTCGTTCCATAATGTTTCGGCGTTATGCCGGAGGAACTGGATATAACGCTTTTTGGCGGTTGCATCCAAGCGGTCTTGCAGGATTAATTCGGTGAAGTAGCGAATGAAGATGCCTTTGAACAGGCCACCGTCGCCGGTGCCTTCGCTTTTGAGGATGGAATTGTCGACAAGGCTGCTTGTTGTATAGTCGGCGGCTAAAACGGCATCGTTCAGGTAGGCGCGTTCGCCGAATATTTTGTACAGTTCTACGGCGGAACCGATGAAGGTGCCCTGGTTATAGGTGAATATCCAGCTTTTTTTGATTTCGCCCGTTTCGCTGTTTATGTTGTCGTAGACCATTCCGTTGCCGGTATTGAACAGGGTTGATTTTTCCCAGTTATAGATTTTGACTGCCCATTCCCGGTTTTCTTCATCGCCAAATTCCTGATACAGGCGGGCGGCGAGTATGCATGCGGGGCCGTTGGAACAGGCGTTTTTGCTGTATTCCTGGCCTTTTGCCCACGTTATTCCGCCGCCGGCATTGTTGTTCCATCCGACTTTTATGTATTCCCATATCTCCAGCGCCGCTTCCTTATATTTCGCGTCGTTTGTCGCTTTGTATGCACGCAGCAGGGCTAAGGCGTTCCACTCCATATCGTCGTAAAATTCATTCCAGAACGTGTTTTTGTTCTTAACCTTGACGCCTTCGAACCAGCGGTCGAAATGGGTTTTATATATCTCATCGCCTGTACGCAGATATGCGTCGATGAGGACGTCCAGCGCGTGAGCCTGTGGCCAGTAATGAAAATCCGCTTTCCCGTTGCTGTCGTAGTTAAAGTATTTCCCGCCTGCGTTCCAGAACGATTGCAGCAAAACGCCGGCGCTCCTGTCCGCAGCTTCCGTCCAGTTGATTTGCGTTCCTTCTCCGTTTTCGGACTTTGATTTGCCGTTATCTTCGCCGCATGCGGAAGACAGTGTGGAGAGGGAGAACAGTAATAAAAATATTTTCTTCATAACTTGAGTGAGTTGTGTGAATTAAAAATTAAAAATTAAAAGATTGGATCGCAATCCGTTCATTTTCTTTGGGTATTAAAAGAATTGAGAATTACAGTTGGCTCAAAGATACAACAAATAATCCTCAATTCACGAAAAATATATAACCCTATTAAAAACCTGTCATTTTGTAATCGAGTGAGTGTACGGGTTGTCGGCTTGCAGGTAAAGTGTATAATCAGCCGGCGCGCCGTCGAAATCGGCCATCAGTTTCCATTTGTCATCCCACTGCGAGGTGGTGTTAAGCAACCGCAGATAGTAGTATGATTCGGGGCTTGTCGGTGTGGGGCGCGAATCGGTGGAATTGAGCGTCGCCCACTCCCATTCTTTTTCTTCGCCGGCGCCGGCGTTTTCCTTTACGAACATACGGAATTTATAACGTTCGTCCCGTCCCCAGCTTTCCTGCTTGAATGTGACGGTCTGTTTTCTGGCGCGGAATATGCCGTAGCCTTCGTAGGGCAGTTCAAACAGCAGCGCATTGTCGGGACAGAAATAGAACATGATACGGGTCACAAGCGTATAGGAGCAGGCGCCGGTATTGAAATCGAGCGTCACACGGTAGATGCCGTCCGCGGGAACGGTTGATGTTCCGTTTTCCTTTATCAGGCCGTCTTCTGTGTAAAATTCCCGTGAGGCGTCGGTTATCCCGTCCGTGAAATGGAACGGTTTGCCGCCTGCCATTTTCGTATATACTTCGAACTCTCCTCCTGCAACGGCTTTCATCTTATGCGCTTTCGACAGGTCGGTTCCGCCTTCGGAGCCTTCGCCCGTGACGTATACATCTATGGGCAGGTCTTCAAAGCCGGCCAGGCGTGTGACGGTTATCGTATTCTCCTGCCCTGATTTTACGGCTTTCGTTCCCTTGGACGAGAATACCGTCCATTTGAACGTTCCCGTATCGGATGCCCTGATGCCGATCATACCGGCAATCTTGTTCATCTGCTTGTGCGTAATTTTCACGCTGTTGTTAAATCCGTTATTGTCGGACGAGGTCATATAGACGGGGCTGGAGAAATCGCCGTCCGTACGGTCAAATGCTATCTGGTAGACGGCGGTGCCGGCTTCCTTCACATCGGCATAGTCCCATTCAAAATAGATTTCTGCCGATGCTGCGGGTTCGAGTACGACCGATTTGCCGCTGACGGGTTCAATCAGCGTTTTAACGTCCGACAATCGGTTATCCGTTTCTCCCATGTTGTCGCCGCAGGCTGCGAACGACAAAACGAAAGCGGCTATCACTGTTAATTTTAAAAATATTGATTTCATGCGGTTTACCTCCTGTCATTTAATTACTAAGTTATGAGTATAGGCGCCTCCGGGATTGAGCGAGAACGTCACATCGTACGTTTTGCCGCTCCATCCGTCGGTAGCCGGATTCTTCCATATCTGGTTGTTCGTCCACTGCTCGACGTTTGTCCGTTCTACCATGTAGTAGTAGGCTTCGTTTCCGGTAGGTTTGCTGTCGTTGTTTATGGCGCGCCATTCGGTTTCGCCGTCGGAACTTTCCATCCTGAATTTGTAACGGTCATCGGAATTGTCGCTTCCTTCGAGGTCTGTTATCGTGTGATTCGTTATTTCCCACACGCCAAAACCTTTATACGGCAGTTCGATTTTATGTTGCGACCAGTTGAGGAACAGGCTTACTTTCGTTACTTCCTTCGTTGTGAAAGAGCCGATATTGAAGTCTAAATAATACTTGTAGATTCCCGTTTTCGACACGGTGGATGTTCCGCCTTCGACAATCTTTTCCCCGCTCAGGGAGTATTCCGCAGGCGTTCCCGATGCCGCATTAACAAACTTAAACGTCCGGCCTGCCGTCAGTTGCGTGTAAATTTCAAATTCGCCCTCGGCTATTTTCTTCGTTACAAGTGCGCGTGAGAGGTCGGTTCCGGCTTCGGTGCCTTCGCCTGTGAGATACAGTTGCGAAGGTATATCGGCAAATCCGGCCAGACGCGTCAGGGTGAGCGTACGTTCTTCTTCCGCTTTGACGGGATTGATACCTTTGGATGAATATACCGTCCATTTCAGCGTTCCGCGGGTTGCCGATTCAACGCCGGCCAAAGCGGCGATGCGGTTAAGCTGTTTATGGGTTATCGTGGCATGGTTTGTCCCGCCGTTATCATCGGCAGCTGCAATGAAAAGAGGGTCGGAGAAGTTCCCGTCCGCCCGGTCGAATACGACTTCGTAGAGGACATTTCCGCTGTCTTCGGCGCGCGCCGGTTCCCATTCGAAATATAAAGTAGCCGATGCCGAGGGTTGCAGTACGACATCCTTACCGTTATCCGGTTCGTAAAGTTTTTTTACCGCCGTCACACCCAAGTCTCTCACCTTGCCGTCGTTGCTGCACGCAACAAAGGCGAAAACGAAAGCTACTGTCACTGTTATCTTTAAAAATATTGGTCTCATATTATGTAATTTATTTTTTTTAAATTAATATCCCGGATTTTGAGTAAGATTCTTGTTGATGTCCCGTTGAGACTGGGGAACAGCAAACAAATAATCCCTGCCTTTATCGAATTTCCGTTCGTCAAGCCTGATATACTGGGTATTATCGGCCGCAAATCTGGCGCCGTGAGGATAACCGTTCAGCAGCGTTTCGATCGTTTTCCAGCGGCGGATATCGAAAAGCCGCAATCCTTCGATCGCAAGTTCGCAACGGCGTTCGCGACGTATGATATTTTGCAGGTCGGCGCCTGCCGGATAGTCGAGCGCCGAAGCGTCGGAAACTCCTGCGCGCTGGCGTACCGCCCGAATCGTCCTGTTCCAAATGTCCTGATTCATCTGGCCGGATTCATATTTTGCTTCCGCATACATTAACAATATGTCGGCATACCGCATCAGTATCAGGTTTAACCCGGCTTCCATTCCGGAGGGCGCCGTCGGGTCGAAATATTTCCGCAGGTAATAGCCCGTTCCGGTAGCATTCTGTCCGGGGCCGGCGTATTCATCCAGATTGGAAACGCCTGCTTCGGCGGACGAACCCGGTTTGATGTAGATGAGGGAAGTCGTCCCGTCGCCTTTTTTCCACGGGTAGCCGTGATAAACAATCGTTTTTTCAAAACGCGGGTCACGGTTTACATAAGGATCATCTTCGTTATATCCCGAACCTTCTTCGCTGATTCCCTTACCGTTGCGCATGATATAATCGTCCACCAGTTCCTGAGTAGGCGCCATACCGTGGACGCGGCCGCCTACGGAGAGGGGTATCGCATCGTAATATTCGCTCCACGTGCGGAGTGTAAGGACATAACCGATGTCAAGTATCACTTCGTCGTTGTATTCGTTCTCCGGCAGGAACAGTCCTTCGTAACTCGGGAACAGGCTGTAGCTGCCGTAATCGCCGTTCATGATTTTTTCGCAGATAGAGGCTACATTCGACCAGTCGTTTTCGTACAGGTACGTGCGGGCGAGCAGCGTCATGACGGCTCCTTTGGTTATCCGTCCCCTGTCGCTTTCGGAATATTCCTGTTTGGCGGGTATGATACCGGCAATGTCGTTCAATTCCTTCCGGACAAAATCAATCACCTCCGATTTCGGGGAACGGGCAATCGTATTCGATTCCTGCATCGTCAGGTTATAGTCAAACAAAGGCGCATCGCCATAATGACAGGCAAGGCGGAAAAACAGGAATGTGCGGATGAAACGGGCTTCGGCTTTCATTCTGGTTTTCAGCGCCTCGTCCATATCGGGGACGCGGTCTACGTTTTCGAGGAACGTATGGCATGTTTTTATTCCTTCAAAACATTTTTGCCATTCGCTTGAGAAACGTCCGAGCGAAGGATCGGCCTGCCCGGAAGTGATTATCTTTTCGTTCGTATTACCACGACCTTCATAGAGATTGTCGGATAACTTTTCGTTCACAAAAAACTGTTCCGAGCCAAACATCTGGCTGTATCCCATGCTTAAAACGGCAGATGCTTTTTCGGGCGATGTCCAGTAATTCAAATCGGTAAACTTGTTCGTAGGAGCTAAATCCAATTCGTTGCATGAAGAAAACAGCATCGCAATCAGGCAAACGGCTCCGGCGTAATATTTCAATATATTTTTCATATCTGTATCTTTTAATTAAAATTCCAAATCCAGTCCAAAACCATAGTACACCAAAGTAGGATAATTACGGGCGCTGTTTGCCGCCACGCCGCCGATACCGCCCATGTTATTTCCGAATTCGGAAGATTCGGGGTCGATAAATGTGTTCTTGGAAAGCGTCAGCGGATTCTGTGCATTTACGCTGACGCGCATTTTCTGAATCCCCAGTATGGATGTCAACTGTTTGGGCAGCGTATAACCCAGTTTAATATCCTTCACACGAAGGTAGGCGCCGTCCAGCATGTAGATATCCGTACCGGCTTTCGACCAGTTGTTTGTGCTCGAAGGCGAACCCGGCGCTACCAGGCGCGGCCACCGGGCGTCGGGGTTCGTCGGCGTCCAGAAATCGAGCTGGTGCTGGTAAATACAGTACGAATAGTTGGAGTGGAACGGTTCGATCAGCTCGCCGCGCACATACATGTCGCGTTTCCCGACGCCCTGGAGCATCACGCCGAAATCAAATCCCTTATATTCCAGGCTGTACGTGAAACCGAACGTGTACCGCGGGAATGCATTTCCGATGACTGTACGGTCTTTATCATCAATCACGCCGTTATTGTCCGTATCAACATATTTCACGTCGCCCGGATGAACGGTTGCCCCGACAGGCAGGGCGCTGTTTGCAATTTCTTCGTAACTGCGGAATAACCCGTCGGTTTTATATCCGAAATAGGAACCAAGCGCTTCGCCTTCGCGGATAATCTTGTATAACTGGTCATTCTGGTCAATTTTTTCTACTCCGCCGAAATCGGTAACCTTATTTTTGGAATCGGAAACGTTCAGGTTGAAATTATGCCGGAAATCGCCCGTTTTCAGGCGGTAATTAGCCGTAATCTCCCAGCCGCGGTTTTTCATTTCCCCGGCATTTTCATTTGCCGCGCTGCTGCCGAAAACCGTCGACACAATAGGCGACAACAGGATATCCCATGTCCTTTTGTTAAAATAATCGAGCGACACGTACAGGCTGTTATTGAAAAACGTCGCGTCGAGACCGATATTGAAATTGGCCGATTTCTCCCATGTCAGGAAGGAGTTGCCGTAAGTATACCCCGTTCCCGGCATGATTTGATTATTAAACACGTACGTATTCGTATACATCTGGTAAACCGTCTGGTAGGAATAATTGTCAACGTTCTGGTTTCCCAGGACGCCATAAGAGGCGCGGAACTTCAAATCGCCGTATCTGGCTTTGTATTCATCCAGAAAATCTTCTTCGGAGATTCTCCATGCCGCGGAAAACGAAGGGAAGAATCCCCAGCGGCTGTCTTTGGCAAACTTGGACGAACCGTCGTAGCGGAAAGACACGTCTCCATAATATTTATCCATGAAACCGTATCCCAGGCGGCCGAAGACGGACGTGATGCTTGTCTGGTCGGTACTGCCGTTCGAGTTATAGTTGTCTTTATTCTGTTCGGATTCTTCCGTTGTCGGGAGACCCAGATCGTCGTCGGTGTATTCCCAGGCGATGCGGCTGCCCTGTTTTGTATACGATTCGTTGGATACGCCCAACAGTCCCGATACATTATGCACGGCATCGAACGTGCGGTTGTAATCCAGCAGGAATTGCGTACTCAGCGTATACCGTTTCTCATTGTAGTCCTCCGTCATTTTCTTGGTATTCATGTACAGGACGGGCGTTTCCAGATCTGCGGCGGCATAAAGCGGGACTTTTTTGTCCCTGCGGAAACGGTGATGCTGCGTGAGGTCAAGGCCGACCAGACCTTTTGCCGTCAGGCCTTCCATGATTTTAAAATCGAGGTTAAGGCTGCCGATGAAATTGTCTTCATCTTTATTTTCGTAGCCGCCTTCCTTCAATTTCGCCATGGTGTTGTCGTCGCCTATCACATCGTTGATGAGATACTTGCCGTCTTCCGTGAACTTGTAGTAGTAATACGGAGGGATACGCGAGGAGTTTATGATCACATTACCTGTTCCGCCGCCGATTGTACGTTCGTTTTTACGCGTATAAGCCATCAGGGATACTAATTTAAACCGCCCGTATTCCGTGGTGAGGTTCGAGCGGAAATTATAGCGTTCAACGCCGAAACTTCCCGCAAAATTGCTTTCCTGATTGAGGTAACCGGCCGATACCATATACGTGGTATTGTTACTTCCGCCGGAAACGTTCACATTATAAGTCTGCTGGAGTCCTTTTACCATTATTTCGTTCAGATACCAGTATTCTTCGCTGCGATGGTCGTACAGGTCGCGAATCTGCGCCGGAGTGAACGCCGGCGAGCTGCCGACATTCATATTGGCCTGGTTCCTGTACATCGCGTTCTGCCAGCCTTCGACCGGCTGATACAGGATATCCGGATCCTGATAACCGACCAGCCCGTTGAACCGGACGACCGGTTTCGCCAAAGCGGAGCCTTTTCTGGTCGTCACGAGAATTACGCCGTTTGCCGAGCGCGATCCGTAAATGGCGGCGCTGCCGGCGTCTTTCAATATGGAAACATTTTCGATGTCGTTGGGATTGAGGTTATTCAATGTCGACGTGCCCGAAATCAAACCGTCGATAACGATAAGCGGGTCGTTGTTACCCATCGTGCTTATCCCGCGGATGTTAATATTCATACTGTTATCATTCGGGTTCATGTTCCTTTGCTGGATGATAAGGTTTGCCGAAGCGCCCTGCAACGCCTGCATGGCGTTACTCACGGGACGGTTTTCAAACACATCCGTCCCGACCTGGTCGACCGCTCCGGTAATACTCCTGCGCTGGCGCGTCCCGTAACCGACAACCACCACTTCCGACAGTTTCTGAACATCTTCACTCAGCGTGACGGACAACGGTTTTTCGTCGTTGACAACCACTTCTTCCCGAACGAATCCGATGTAATGAATCGTTAAAACAGCTCCCTGCGGAACTTCCAAAGAGAAATTACCGTCCGCATCCGTCGCCGTCCCGTTCGCCGTTCCTTTCTGAACAACGTTAACGCCGGACAGCAATTCGCCGGATTCGTCCGATATGGTACCTGTAACTTTAATTTTTTTCGCATCTGACTGCGTTTGGCTCATGGCTTCTTCCGTCGTCAACAGCATACAGCACGACAGAAAAAGAAGCCCGGTCATCTTCAAAAAATCCTTTTTTTGTTTTTTAAATAAATCATTCATGTTTACTTGATTTTATGCAATTCATAATATTTCATTTCCATGTTGCCGGAGGATGTCGTTTCCGGCTAAAACCAATCGTATTTCCATTTATCGGATTCAATTAAATTTCGCCTTTACCGGGTTTAACGGCGTCCCTGCGGAATTTAAGTGTTTCCAATCGCGTTCAATCGTTTAAGATAACTCGTGATAATCATTCCAACAGTTCTTCTTTTTTTTCATAAATAACAGTTTTTGGTTAATACTTTATAAATTGTTCAACAGGCTTGTTTTGCCTTCATTTATCAGTTTAAGAATCAACTCGCCGAACAGTGTATTTGTCCATGCAAACCATGAACGCGTGAATTTCCGGGGGTCGTTCTTATTGAAACTTTCGTGCATAAATCCTGTACCGGCGTCAGTGTCGCGGAGTGTTTTTATGCAATATTTTATTTCCGTGTCGTCGTCGCTCGTCATGACTTTCATTATCAGGCTCATCGGCCATATCATGTCGAAACCGATATGGGGGCCGCCGATTCCTTCTGCCGCCGTTCCCTTGAAGAAATACGGGTTGTCGAGGCTCCAGACAAATTTCCGTGTGTTCCGGTAGACCGCATCGTTCCGATCTACACATCCCAGATAAGGCAGGGAAAGTAAATTGGGGACATTGGCGTCGTCCATAAACAGCCGGTTGCCGAAACCGTCCGTTTCGAAGGCATAAACTTTCCCGTAGTTCAGATGGTCAACGACGGCACAGTTATCTATTGCCGCCTGCACTTCGCCGGCCAGCGCAAGACATTCCGAAGCGAAAACGCCGTTATTCGTCACCTTCGTCGAAATCTCGGCCAGCTGCTTTAATGATGTTACCGCAAATAAGTTGGACGGTATGAGGAAATTCAGTGTCGTAGCATCGTCGGACGGGCGGAAAGATGAAACAATCAGTCCGACGGGTTTAACGGGCGCTCCGTAGCCGTCATTGCATAACGTATCCAGCTGGCGTTCCGTTTTGCGCTGAAACCGGTACGGGCCTAAACCGTCCCTGCGCTGTTGTTCCTTAAATGTTTTGACAATCAGGCCGGCGGCCTGTTCCCAGTCTTTTGAGAAAACCGACGTATCGCCGGAAATCTTCCAGTAATGGTAGGCCAGTCTTACGGTGTAACACAGCGAATCGATCTCCCATTTACGTTCGTGCAATTCCGGTTTCATGTCGGTATAGTCGGAAATCCATTCGCTGCCGGTGGGGCCGTCGTTAAAGGCGTTCGCATAAGGGTCGAACAGGATGCATTTCGTGTGACGGTTGACAACTCCGGCAATAAGCATCCTCAACGGCTCATCTTTTTTCATGAGGCTGAGATACGGCCAAACCTGAGCGGCCGAATCGCGCAGCCACATCGCATGTATATCGCCCGTATAGACAAACGTATCCGGTCTGCCTTCCTGCACTCTGTAATGTACGGTTGTATCTAATGTATTGGGGAAACAGTTTTCGAACATCCATGCAAGTTTCGGGTCTTTTAACTGTTTTGTCACATTTTTAATTGTTTCTTCGACGGCTTTTGAGGTAAAGTTCCTCCCGGACGCCTCCGGCCGGTTGGATGTATAACCGGCATTTTGCGAAAAATATCCGTTATTGCCGGCCACGACGGTTGCGGCTTGATTGCCTATTGCCATTGCAGCCAGACCGAGACTGCCTTTTTTTAAAAAATTTCTACGTGTTACCATGTGAGTTCTTTAATTTCAAATACCGGACAAAAGTATGATTATACCGGGCAATGCCGTGTACGTTTTTCCGACATTGTAATTCATTTTCCTGACACGCCTCAAAATAATATAAAATTTCAGGATTTCGATGCGGCAGAGTAAATGTATTTTTTTAATTTTGCAATGTCAATATTCAGCATAAATAAAGAAAACATGATACATAAAAAACGCTCGGCACGGCACTCCAAAACAGACAGAGCAGGCATACTGGCACTGTTCGTTTTTCTGACATCCGCCGCGTATGCATATAATTTACGCCAGCTGTCAAACAAAGAAGGGCTGTCGAACAGCGCCATACTGTCGATTTGTCAGGATAGCGAAAGATTCGTCTGGATAGGCTCGGTTGACGGGCTGAACATGTATAACGGAGCCGAAATAACGGTATTCAAACCGGAAATAAATCCGCTCGGTTCGCTCTCCGGCAACCTTATCGAGGAAGTGTGGGAAGGCGAAAACGGCATTATCTGGATAAATACGAATCATGGCCTGAACAGGTACAATAAAAGTACGAAAGAAATTGACAGCCACGACGAGTTTGAAGGGAAATATTTCTGTACGAAAACATCCGGGAACGGGATTTTCGTTATAAAAGAAAACGATACGATACATTATTACGACCGGAACAGTAAAAAATTCGTCCCAATCGGATATCCCGGAATCGTGAAAGACGATATCCGGGGGATTTTCATTGACGATGCAAACATCCTGTGGATTGTCACAAACAAAAGCCTCGTACATAATATAAAGATATCTTTCGAATCGAAAATTCCCGTCATGACCCGCGCTGATGATTTCGTACACGATTGCGGGATTCTTTTCGCTTTCCTCGAAAACGGCAGCATCTATTTCATCGACGAAAAATACCTGCTGTTCGAAATGGATGCGGGGTCGCGCAGGAAAAACCTGGTGCTGAATCTCAAAAAGGAAGTGGAGGAACGCGGCGTCGTGTCGTCAATTGTCAAGGATAACGACGATTATTTAGTCGCATTCCAGACAAACGGCGTGATACGAATCAAAAATACTCCCGAAAATACGATAAAATATGAGGTGGAAAATATCGGTATCTATTGCGGTGTTTTCTGCCTGCATAAGGATAACGAACAGGATATTATATGGATAGGCACCGACGGTCAGGGGGTGTATATGTATACAAGAGACATGTTTTCGTTCCGCTCCTTTACGTTCGAGAACCTGCAACTTTCCATACAAAAACCTGTCCGGGCTTTATTTTCAGACCACCGGGGCGACCTGTGGATCGGAACTAAAGACGACGGGATATTGCGGATAAAGGATTTCGCCGTTGACGACAATATGCGGTTGAAAAATATTGAGCTTATTACGACATCAAACAGCCTGTTGAATAACAATTCCATTTACGCGTTTGCCGGCAGCCGGCGTAACATTATATGGATAGGAAACGACGGGCCGGGACTGAATTATTATTCGTTCAGGGAGAAAAGAATAAAAAAACTGCGCTCCGACGACGCCCGGGAACAGATATTTTTTGTTCACAACATCTGCGAAATAAACGATTCCACCCTCTGGCTGGCCTCCGTAGGTTCGGGCATCTATAAAGTAACCCTGACAGGCGCGGACGACGAACCGGTTATAAAATCCGTGAAACGGTATACGTTCGAAAAAGATGGGATGTCGTACAATTTCTTCTTTACCGCATGCCGGGAGAACGACAGCATCATCTGGTTCGGCAACAGGGGTTACGGGCTTAGACGCTTAAACGTCAACAGCGAAACGTTCGTCCGTGTAAACCTTCCCCGGAATGATATTCATACCGTCAATGATATACTGAACATCAACAGGGACAGCCGCGGAAACATCTGGATTGGAACGAGTTTCGGCATCCTGAAGTTAACGGGCTACAACCCGGAAACAAACGAAGCCTCGTTCGCCGGCTATAACGAAATAGAGGGTCTTCCCAACAATACCATTCACGGGATACTGGAGGACGACCGGGGGTATCTGTGGATAAGCACGAACGACGGACTTGTGCGGTTTGATACCGAAAACGAAAAATTCCGCAAATACAACCACAAAAGCGGGCTTGACGTTTTTGAATTCAGCGACGGGGCTTATATGAAAGACGAAACGACAGGCGCGTTATTTTTCGGCGGCATTAACGGTTTTGTGACGATTTCGCCCGACGAATACACAAAAAAGGAATTTGTCCCCAAGGTGTTTTTCACCGGCCTCAAAATATACGAGAAAAAACAGAATCTGAACGACTTCATCCATACAAAAAAAGGCGAAAAATTCCTTCAACTGAAATACGACCAGAAATTTTTCTCCCTCTCGTTCATCGCCCCGGACTATATTAACGGGCAAAACTGCCGGTATTTCTATAACCTGGAAAATTTCAGTTCGGTATGGATTGAAAACGGCAATTCCGGCGATGCCAATTTCACAAATATCTCGCCGGGGAGATACGTTTTGCACGTCAAATGCGACAACGGCAACGTCGTGACCGGTATTTATTCGCTGCCAATCGTCATACTTCCGCCGTGGTACCTGACAACGCGGGCTTACATCCTCTATACCGCGCTGATTGTGCTTACCATATTCTCGTCCGTACGGTTGATAAGAGGACGATACAGGCGCAAACGCGAAATCATCATTGAAAAGATGCACCAGCAGCAAAAAGAAGAAATATATGAATCCAAACTGCGCTTTTTCACGAACATAACACACGAATTTTCTACGCCCCTGACGTTGATATACGGCCCGTGTAACCGCATTATTTCATACGAAAAAGCGGACGGTTTCATCCGGAAATACGCAACTATGATTATGAAAAACACCGAACGGCTTTACTCGCTGATACAGGAACTCATCGAATTTCGCCGCATTGAAACCGGGCATAAGGCGTGCTTCATCGAACCGCTGAATATTACGGAACTGTCATGCGGGATAACGGATTCATTCTCGGAGTTTGCGGAATCGAAACACATCGCTTTCCGGTGCGACATCGAAAATGACCTGACTTGGAATTCGGACAAAAGCTGTATCACGAAAGTCCTGACAAACCTGCTGTCAAACGCTTTCAAATACACTCCCGACGGAGGCGAAATATCAATCCTCGTCCGCAGAGAAAAGGAAAACCTGGCCGTCTGTGTCCATAACACCGGAAAAGGCATCCGCGAAAAAGATCTTCCGCACATTTTCGACCGATATCACATACTGGAAAACCTCGAAAAACAGACGCAAAAAGGATTCTTTTCAAGAAACGGGTTAGGACTGGCCATTTGTTATAATATGGTGAAACTGCTCGACGGTGAGATAGAAGTAAAAAGCGTTCCCGAACAGTACACCGAATTTCAGGTCATCTTTCCTTACCGGGAAGCGACGGCCGCGAACGGGCAAAACGCATATCAACAGCAGACCGGCGACCTGCAAATGCCGCCTGTCGCCTCCACACCGCCGCGAAAAGATGTGAAAAACACGGCCGAGCCGGCAAAATCAACCGTTTTCGTCATCGACGACGACCCCGAAATGCGCTGGTTTATCTCCGAAGTAATGAAAGACAGATACAACGTCATTTCCATTGAAAATCCCCTGTCGGTCGGCAGCATCCTGGAAACAATACAGCCCCAACTGATAATCTCCGACATCATGATGCCGGAACTCGACGGCATTTCACTGATGAAACAAATCAAAGCCGACAAACGAACCGCCCACATCCCGTTCATCCTGCTGTCCGCCAAAAACACCCCCGAAGAGCAGACGGAAGGCATCACCGCCGGAGCGGAAGCCTACATTGTAAAACCTTTCAACGTCGATTACCTGCAATCGGTCGTCGAACGGCTGCTCAAACTCCAAAGCGACCTGAAAGATTATTACCGTTCCGCCATCAGCGCCTTTGAGTTTTCAGACGGCAAATTCATGCACAAAGAGAACAAAATTTTCTTTGAAAAGATAACAAAAGCCATCGACCGCAACATGAACAACCCCGACTTCTCGACCGAACATCTGGCAAAAGAACTCGGCCTGAGCGCCCGCCACCTGTA
>JAITDQ010000185.1 GCA_031282485.1 Tannerella sp.
CCTCCACCTCAATCACCTGAAAACCGATTTTTGCCGTACTCATTGCCGTGAATATGCCGAAAGCGTTTTGGATGGCGCTGGAAGGGTTTGCCAGGTCGGTCGAACTGATACGCTCGTACAGGTCGACGTAATCTTTATTGACGCGGTAGACGTAAATCGAATAATAACCGATACTCATAAACTCCCGCGAAGTCGTCTTGTAACTGTTTCCGCGAAAAGGCTGCATCATGCGGCGGCGGAACTGCATGCCGCCGCCAAAGTCCGGCATGTCGGACGAAGCAGGACTCTCGATGTAAATCTGGTAATAGCTCTTGTCGGGGTCGTCCCAAGTCAGGCTTATTTCGGTCGTATCGGTCGAATCCCAAAAATAATACGACGATGTCCGGGTAATGGATGCAGGTTCGATGTTCAGGCCGGTTATCCGCCGGGGTACGGAGGTTGAAGCTGTTACCGTTTTTCCGAGATAATCGAACGACAGGTCGAACGTCTGCTGTCCGCGAATTGTGTCTTCGCCCAGATTCAGAGAATATGTTCCCGCAACGGTTTCTTCCAGCGCCTTGCCGTTGATTTCCGGCTGTAAACCGCCGATTGGTTTGGAAAGCTGATAATCATCTTTCAAATACACTTCCATGCTGTATAATTTGACGGTCAGGGAAGTCGCGTTTTCCTGCAAATAGCTTTCCACAACGGGCATGCCGGTATTATCCTCGACGTCCATCAGGTTTTCGCCGCAGGAAGTCATTATCAATAGTGAAACTAAGAAACTAACTGTTTTTCTCAAATGAAGAAAATCATAGTCCATCATAAAATCAAATAAAATCATAGTTCAGACAATTATTTTAACTGAATACTCAATGTAATATTCGGCGTAAAGCCGAGCAGGTTGATATTGGTTTCGGTGATGCCGGTCGATTCGTCGTAAGCGTATTCCCTGTACCAGACATTAGCGCGGTCGTAGACGTTGAAAAGCGAGACGCTGACGCTCGACTTGAAAGCGCGGATGAACGACAGATCGTATTTCGCCAGCAGATCCATACGGTGATAATCGGGATAGCGGGCGTTGTTTTTTCCGTCGACGACGATGAAATTCATCTCGCCGCTGTTGGGCGTGTTGAGTTTGTAGCCGCCGCCGGGTTCGGTATAAGGCTTGCCCGTCGCATAAATCCATGTCGCCGAAAACGTCAGGTCGCGGATAGGTTTGAAGGTCAGGACGGTTTTAAATTCGTGCGTCACATCCTGATTGGCCGCGAAATAGCCGTCGCCGTAGACGGGGAAGCGATAGCGCGTTTCACCAAGCGTGTAGCCGATCCAGCCCGTCAGTATGCCGTATTTCTTTTGAAACAGGAAGTCTATGCCGCGCGAATAGCCGTCGCCATTGTAGAAAAACTCCTGATAGCCGCTGTTGTCGATAAAGGACGGTGCAAACCGCAGCGTGTATTCGCTCAAATCGTAGAGGCGCTTGTAGTAAGCCTCGACGTCGAAAAGGAAATCTTTCGTTTCGTAACTCCCGCCCGCAATGAAATGTACCGAACTGCTGACGGGAATACCCTCATCATCGGACAAAAGCCATATATCACGGCTTCCGGCGGAAATATCCTCGCGTACGATACGGTTGACAAACTGGTAGTAATATCCTGCAGAAGCTTTAAGCCGCAGCCGGCTTCCGATTTTATAGAAAGCCTGCAAACGCGGTTCGGGATAAACTTTCGATGTTACATCATAATACGAAACCCTGATGCCGGGCAGCACGGTCAGTTTTTCGCCTGCCGTCATGCGGTATTGAAGGTAGGTTGCGAGCAGATTGCCCCGGTTTTGCATATTGAGAATATCTGTGGAATCGCGCTGCGAATAACGGTAGTCAATGTGATAGTTGGAGTAATTCAATCCAAATTCAAGTTTGTTTTTCCCGCTGATTTTGTACTCGCTGTCGAATTTGAGGGAATAGTCCCAGAGGTTGTTATTCTCGTCCGTATTCTGGTCGAACATCACGGCTACGTTGTTCGACATGCCGGTGCTGCTCGAACTTGTCGTGCTGTTTTGGCGGTCGCGCAGGCTGTAGTATTTTGAGAAGGAAGCGAGCAGATTGGAATAAAACCGGTTGTCCCAGTTGCGCGACCATTTGAGGCTGCTGCCGACGTTGCCCCAGTTGGTTTTGTCGGTAATGCTGCCGCTCATGTACGAACTGCCGAAACTCTCGCGCGAGTTGTCGAGGATGTCTTCGCCGTTGAAGAAGCTGAACGATACAATGTCGCGCTTCGTCGCGTTCCATGTCAGTTTGGCGTTGAGGTCGTAGAAGTACGATTCGGGCTTCTGCTGATTGCGCATGTTGAAGCGTCCGCCGCCACCGCCCATCCCTGTCTGCTGGTTTTCGGAGTAGACGTCGGTGAATTTATCGTACATAAAACTTTGAAACGAGCGCCTTCCCGCCACGAAAAACGAGCCTTTCTCATCCTTGAAGGGCATCTCGGCAAATGCGTTGAAGCCGAGGAACCCGGCGTCGCCTCCGATATTGAACGATTTGTCGTTGCCCGTCTTGCCGACAATCTCCATGACGCTCGACAGGCGTCCGCCGTATTTGGCGTCGAAACCGCCCTTGTGCAGCTGCACGTCCTTGACGGCATTGGTGTTGAAGGCGCTGAACACGCCCATCAGGTGTTCCTGATGATAAATCGTGAAATCGTCGTAGAGCACTAAGTTCTGGTCGGGCGTTCCGCCGCGCACGTACATTCCGGCAGAGGATTCGTTGGCGGCCGAGATGCCGGGCATCAGCTGGAAAGAACGGAACAGGTCTTTCTCGCCCAGGGCGGGCAGGTCGGCGATTTTGGCGGCTGTGGTCTGAATCACGCCGATAGACATTTCGGGGATTTTCAGCACGTCTTCGCGCTCGGCGACAATAACTACTTCGTCGAGCGCGTTAATGGCCGGCTGCAATTCCACAAACAGATTGTCGGTTTTCACGTCGGGCGAGAGGTAGAAATACTGCGTTTCGTATCCCAGATAGCGGAATATCAGCGCCACCGTATCCGAAGGGACGCTGTAGAGCGTGAAATAGCCGTCCGTATTGGTCGTTGTGGCGATTGTCGGAAAGCCCTCGACCTGAACGGTGGCGAAAGGCAGGAACTCGCCGTTCGTCTGGTCTTTGATGCGTCCCGTGACGGTCAGATTGCGGCGGGAAACGTCGCCCGTGTAGCGTTTGTTTTCTATTCCCGTACGGTTGCGGGGGATGTTTTTGGTCAGCACAACGCAGTATACGCCGTTTTCATCCACATAATACGACAGGCCTTTCAGTCCGTCGATGAGCATCTTGAATGCGTCAGGTACACGCTCCGACCGGAAATCGTTCTGACACCTGTAGTTCACAACCTGCGCCGAATCGTACTTGAGTTTCATCCCGTATTTGGTTTCAAAATCGTGCAGTACATTGAGCAATGGTTCCTTGAAATAAAATTCGTTGACATGGTATTTTATTTCAACGCTGTCGCGGACTTGCGCCGCCAGATTGCCTGCCGTCGAAAAACAGACAATTATATTCAAAAAAACGATAATTTTCCTCATTTGCATAAATACCTGTATAAAACATTTCCTTTGTCCGCAAAGGTACAAACCCGCCATGCAACGGGGGATAAACAATGGGCAAACAACCGTATTTACCGGATTTCCGACGTGTCGCATCTCATTCTGTCCATAAAATCCTTGCGGAAACGCCGGCCGACGGGTATCCGTCTGCGGTCGGTGACGACCTTTTCGCTGTTGAACGACTTGATTTTGCCGACGGCGACGATGAACGACTTGTGTACGCGGACGAAATCTTCCGCCGGCAGCAGGCTTTGAATCGTTTTCATCGTCATGACGGGCA
>JAITDQ010000193.1 GCA_031282485.1 Tannerella sp.
ATTGAAGTATTTTTTCGCGATTTGGGACTTTTTCGGACGATTGAAAAAAAATTTTTGTACATTTGCGCCCAATATACAGAAAAGAGTATTTTCATGAAAGTCAAAATAGTTAATAAATCGCACCATCCCCTGCCCCGGTATGCAACAGCTTTGTCGGCAGGCATGGATATACGTGCAAATCTCCCGGAACCGGTTGAACTGAAACCGCTGGAACGCAAACTTATCCCTACCGGCTTATATATTGCCTTGCCGGAAGGGTACGAAGCGCAGATGCGTCCACGCAGCGGACTTGCCATTAAACATGGTATTACATTGCTGAACACCCCCGGGACGATCGACGCCGATTATCGCGGAGAGATTGGCATCATACTTGTGAATTTGTCTTCAGAACCGTTTGTGATAAACGACGGTGAACGCATTTGCCAAATGGTAATTGCATCACATTCAACGGTCGAATGGCAGCCGGAAGAAACACTGGAAGAAACCGAACGCGGCGCAGGGGGATTCGGACATACCGGCAAAAACTGATTCGTAAAGAAATAATTATGGCAAGACTTACAAAAATATACAAACGAATCGGGACGTTATGCATGCTGTTTTGTTCGGTATGTATCAATAACAGCGTTTATGCGGATAATGACCCCGCGATCCCGGACAGACAGTCGATCAGCGTCGGGGAACAGCGTAAATTCGATTATTTTTATTACGAAGGAATCCGGCTGAAAAACGCCGGCAAATTCGATGCATCCTACGAAATGTTCAAACATTGCCTTGAGATAGATTCTACTTCGTCGGCAGCCATGTTTGAGATTTCATCCTTCTACGTACAGATTGACCGGCCGGAAAAGGCGGTTTCCCTGTTAAAAAAGGCCGTAAAATATTCCCCCGACAATCAGGAATACCGCAGCACGTTAGCGTCGTTACTCTTCAACATGGAAATGTTCGGCGAAGTCGTGGAAGAATATGAAATATTAATCAAGGCTTTCCCCGAAAAGCCGGAACTCAACTATTACCTCGCAGAATCGTATACGCGCATGGGGGAAATAGGAAAAGCTATCGACACATACAATGCCCTGGAAAACGGTATGGGTATGCACGAAGCCATTTCCATGGAAAAATTCCGGCTGTACATGAGCATCGAACAGCCCGACAGCGCATTTAACGAACTTAAAACGCTTGCCGGCAAATTTCCCATGGAAGCCCGGTATCCGATTATGATCGGAGACCTGTACCTGCAACGCGACGATACGATACAGGCGCTGAACTATTATAACCGGGCGCGCGAAATAGACCCGGAATCACCCTATTTCCCCGTCTCAATGGCAAGTTATTACGAAAAAACAGGCAAAAGGGACGCGGCCAAGCAACAGATAAGAGAGGCTCTGACCAACGAAAGGCTCGACGTAAACACAAAAATGGGCATACTGGCGCGTTATATCATACAGCAACAACGCATCAAACAGGATAATAACGAAAGCTCTGACGCTTTATTCCGGACTCTTCTTGAACAGCATCCCGACGAATCAAGATTAAAATTAGCTTACGGCGAATTTCTCGCTTCACAAAAAAAATTTGACGAAGCCCGTTTCCAATACCGGTTAGTGACGGAAAGCGAACCCGAAAACATCAATGCATGGCAACAATTGCTGCAACTGTCGCTTCAGACAAATGATATGGATGAAGTAATACGTATATGCAACAAATGCCGGGAAATATTTCCCGAAGCTATAGAATTCAGGCTCTATCTCGGCATTGCATACTATCAGCAGAAAAAATACCGGCAGGCCGTCGAAACATACCAGGCAAGTATCCCGTTTATTCCTAAGGAAAATGCAAGCCTTATATCCGATTTCTACGGACAGATCGGCGATACTTATTTTCGTATGAAGGAAATGGACAGCGCATTTGAAGCTTACGAAAATGCATTAAAATATAACGACAAAAATATAGTCGTATTAAACAATTATGCATACTATCTGTCCCTCCTGAAAAAAGAACTTACAAAAGCGGAACGGATGAGTGCGCAGTGCATAAAAATGGAACCGGAAAATGCCACCTATATCGATACTTACGCCTGGATATTTTTTGTGCAGGGCAATTATCCGCTGGCAAAAATGTATATTGAACAGGCCTTATCCAAAGACAAAACGAACAGTGCCGAGTTAGTAGACCATTACGGCGACATACTCTACAAATCGGGCGAAAAGGAAAAAGCTCTGGAGCAATGGATAAAAGCAAAGGAGGCCGGCAAAAAAAGCAAAACGTTAGACCGGAAAATTTCCGGGAAGACATATTTTGAAGAATCGGAAGACGAACTTTTTAATGACACGGATGAAGAATCAGGGGAAACCGAACAGATAAAAGTCGAGGTCAAAACAAATACAGTTGAGGGAATTCAATGACACGGATGAAGAGACAGGGAAAAACGAACCGTAACGGCATTTGGCAAACACTGTTTTATAAAACGATATGCGGTGTATTGGTTTTATGTTTGTTTGCCGCCTGTAAATCCACAGCCGGCACAACAAGCTCCGGCGCCGGAATCACGAAAACGGAAGAAACGTTCTTTGCCTCCGTACTTGATCATACATTCCGGTTCGAAACGCTTTCCGCACGGCTGAAATTTGAGTTTAAAAGTTCTGAAAAAGAATTAAGTTCGAGGGCGCAGCTGAAAATGATTTACAACGACCGCATCCAGCTGTCATTGCAACCCCTTCTGGGAATCGAAATGTTTCGCATAGAGCTGACAACCGACAGCGTTAAAATACTCGACCGCATGAACAAATGTTTTATGACGGAAAGCTACGAAAACATTAAAGGAAAATCAACCGTTGATTTCAATTTCAACAATTTACAGGCGCTGTTCACAAATAACCTGTTCATCCCGGGAGAAAGCAACCTTTCCGCCAAACAGTTCCGCCGTTTTCGCATAACTGAAGACAACCATTCCGTCAACTTGAAAATCAAAGACGAAACCGGTTTGCTTTATACATTCACCGCCGGCGAAGACGAACGGTTACATGCCACATCCATTCACGACAAATCCGATAAATACACGCTCACATGGGATTACAGCGATTTCCAAGCCGTAGACCGACAGCGATTCCCGTTTAAAATGGAAGCGGCGTTAACCTCCGGCGACAAAAAACAGGGAATCGTCACATTAACATTTTCCCCACCGGAAATAAACAGCCCGTTAAAAACGGATTTCAATATTCCGGCCGGATATAAACAGGTAACGTTCTCACAAATACTTAAATTGCTTGACAAACAATGAAACGGCTTTACATCGTCATATTAATGCTTTGCTGTGCTGCCTTCACCTCATCATTTGCCCAGACAAACAAAAGAACAACAGGCAGGAAAACACAGACCGTACGGATTCCTTCCGCCGGCATATATTCCGTAGAAGAACTGGAAAGCCAGAGACGATTGGCGCTCGAAGACATCGAACTGACATCCCGTTTATTAAACGAAACGAATGTAGACGCCAAAAATTCGCTCAACAGACTGAACCTGCTATCACAACAACTCCTCTCGCGGAAAAGAATACTGGCCATCCTGTCCCAGGAAATGGCAGCAATTGACACCAAAATAAAAACGCTGACCGACGAAATCGATATTTTAGACAGGAATCTTTCCAAAACAAAAGCAAATTACGCCAAATCAATGACGAACCAGCAACAGGAACATCGCACGGCACAATATAAAATGTTACTGATCCTGTCGGCCGAAAACCTCTCGCAATCATACAGACGCATGCGATACCTCCGCGAATATTCCGACTGGCAGAAAAAAGAAGCCGAACGTATTATCCTGAAGCAAAACGAGATTACGCTCCGTAAGGCCGAACTCGAAAAAACACGGGGTGAAAAACAGGAACTCCTGGCACAACGCGAACAGGAAAACAAAACACTGGAAGAAGAGCAAAAACTGCAACAAAAAGAAGTTACCGAACTGAACAAAAAGCAAAAAGATCTGCAAAAACAGCTTCAACAAAAGAAAAAAGAGGCGGATGCGCTGAATAAACAGATTGAAACGCTCATTACCGAGGA
>JAITDQ010000303.1 GCA_031282485.1 Tannerella sp.
CTGGATAATCTGGTTGAGAAAGCGACAAATCATCTGAACGGGAATTTCGATTTTGTCCTGCACTCTATCGGCATGTCGCCAAACGTCAGAAAAGGACGCACTTATGACGATTTGGATTATAACCTCCTGTCGCAAACGCTGGATATTTCGGCAATTTCGCTGCACAAGATTTTGCAGATATGCCGTAAACGTGACGCTATCAACGAATGGGGGTCGGTCGTCGCTTTGACTTACGTGGCGGCGCAACGTACGCTGTACGGTTACAACGACATGGCTGATGCAAAAGCTTTGCTCGAATCGATTGTCCGCAGTTTCGGATATATTTACGGGCGTGAAAAGAATATCAGAATCAACACCGTATCGCAGTCGCCGACAATAACCACCGCCGGAAGCGGAATCATGGGATTCGACAATTTGATGGATTTTGCCGACCGCATGTCGCCGTTGGGAAACGCTACCGCCGAAGAATGTGCAAGTTATGTGATTACTTTGTTTTCGGATTTTACACGCAAAGTGACGATGCAAAATCTGTATCACGACGGCGGATATTCAAGCATGGGCATGAGTTTCAGAGCGATGAAGATTTATAACGAAGGTCTTGAATACCGGGACGTTCAAGACGATAAATCGCACAAATAAAATTTTTTCAAAAATTTTGAACAATTATCAACATTGTTTGTTTAAATGTATCCTTCGAGAACGAACTTGGAGGAAAATGGAATAATATAAATGAACAATTAATTAAAAAAAGGTATTATGGCAATTTTAGATTACACAGGAATTAAGAAAGAGGGAGCAGCGGCGATTGTTCCCGAGTTAGGTAAATTATTAGCTGATTTACAGATATTTTATGCAAACATGCGGGGATTTCACTGGAATATCAAAGGGAAATCGTTTTTCGCATTACATGCAAAATTTGAAGAACAGTACGACTATCTTGCCGACAAAATCGACGAGGTTGCCGAACGTATTCTTATGCTTGGCGGAACGCCCGAAAATAAATTTTCGGAGTATCTGAAGATATCTTCGATAAAAGAAGTATCGGGAGTGTCCTGCAAAACCGAAATCATAAACTTGATTTTGGACTCGTACAGGACGATTATTGCAAAAGAACGGTCAATAATAAGTCTTGCAGGAAAATACAACGATGAAGCAACGACAAGTTTGTTAAGCGATTACCTGAAAGATCAGGAAAAAACTGTTTGGATGCTTGCATCGTATTTGGCAACGCAATGTACGGATTCTAAATAATGAATTGTATTTAATTAACAGTTTAACATTAAGAGTGGGGGTATCGTCGGGATACCCCTTTTCTTTTTAATTCAAATAAAATGTCTAAATTTGCGCCGAAATTTAGACACAATTTTTAATGAGACGAGACATTAATAAATACGGTTTTTCGACACGGGCGGTACATGCCGGAGAAGAACCAAATTATGCGGAAGGGGCTACAGGCGACGTCATTACCCCCTTACATCTGACCACGACGTATGCGTGGCACAATCCTGCGAAACCGGTTTCGGAATTCGATTATGTACGTTCGTCAAACCCGACGAGAAAGGCGTATGAAACAAAACTTGCAGCAATCGAATATGTCAGGTACGGACTTGCATTCGCTTCGGGAATGGCTGCTGAAAACGCTGTATTACAAGCATTGACGGCTTCGGACGACCATATTATCGGGTTCGACGACCTCTATGGCGGCACTCGACGGCTGTTCGACAAAGTTTACACACATCTGTTGGTTTCGTACATCGACCTGAACGATTTGGCTTTGTTCGAAGCAACCATCCGACCCGAAACAAAAATCGTATGGATAGAATCGCCGACAAATCCGTTGACGAAAATCTGCGACATAGCAGCCGTCGCCAAAATCGCTCACAAACACGGACTTATTGTTGTGGTCGATAACACTTTCCTGTCGCCGTACTTCATGAAACCCGCCGCTCTGGGAGCAGATATCATCGTTCACAGTACAACGAAATATATTGGCGGACACAGCGATGTGCTCGGCGGAGCAGTGTTGATGTCCGACGATGAACTCTACGAAAAAATTAAAGCGATACAGAATAATTGCGGCGCAGTGCTTTCGCCATTCGATTCGTATCTCAACATGCGCGGTATCAAAACATTGTCGGTACGGATGGAACAGCATCAGCGAAATGCTTTTGCGATTGCGCGTTTTCTCGAAAGTCATCCAAAAGTCAACAGAGTGCTGTATCCGGGACTCGAAAGTCATCCGCAACACGAACTTATCAAACGTCAGAGTTCCGGTTTCGGAGGTATGCTTTCGTTCGAACTCAAAGGTAAACTCGAAGACGCCGAAAGCGTTATGAACAAACTTGTGCTGTTCGTTACCGCTGAAAGTCTCGGAGGAGTGGAATCGCTTATCGAACTGCCGGCGAAAATGACGCACGTGCATGTAGATAAGGCAGTACGCGAGGCAATCGGTATAACCGACACTTTGATGCGCGTCTCTGTCGGCATCGAAGACGCAAAAGATTTGATTGCCGACCTGGAACAGGCGCTTGGGTAGTTAAGAGTTAAGAACTAAAAGCTAAGAGTTGGTAGTCAAACTAATTTTTACAACCCACGACACAAATCTGACCATATTATTTAACGGTGTGTGTTATTAATCATCGTCCGTCAGTCATTACGAGTGGTCGTTTCGTACCGAAACTAAAAGCGAAGTGACGCAGGAGACAAACCTAACAAGGGAG
>JAITDQ010000308.1 GCA_031282485.1 Tannerella sp.
TTGCTTGAGATCCGAAGGCGGCGTCAGATAGATGATTGTCGGCGGGAGCGACATGCCCGATTCGTTACCGAGCGTTTCCATGATGCGGACATAGCGGTCGATTTCGATCTCGGGATGAAAAGTTGAGCCGGCGGTCAACTGCAGAATACCCACGCCGGGCTTGTGATCGACGGCATAGCGCACAACCTCCGCCATCTCTGAAAGCGAATGGTCGGGGACGGAAAAAGCGCCCGTGTGACAGAAACCGCAGGCATCTCCCGACTGTGTGATTTCACAGCGCCACAGACAGGAAAACGCCAGCATGTCCCATCCCTGTATCACGGCCAGCGAACCGAACGGAATACCGCTCGACGTCCGCTGGTCGTAAAACGGAGTACTGGCGTGAAAGGTTATCTCAGCGACCGGATGTCCGTTGAATATGATGACCGGCTTTCCGTTATCGACTGTCAGGCGGAAAGGCGTCTTTTGTTCTTCTCCGGTGATGCTCGCAAGCGAACAGGAGACCTCGCCGCCAAGAATCATCGCGTTGCAACTGTACGGATCGCGCGACAGCCGGCAACTGCGCTCAAACCTGCTGTAAATCTCTTCGTCAACGCTTACGCCGTAACGAAGCAGCGCCACCTTCAAATCCAGCCAGTCCGGAGTGTCGGGCAAATCCGAAAAATACGAAGCAAACCCTGAAAAATCGGGACTGTTTAAAAATTCCATTTCAGTTTTGCACCCATCATACGCGGCGCTCCCGGAACATAAGTCGGAACGCCGAACATCATGCCGGTATTTCCCGCTCCGATAAGGTATTTTTCTCCAAGCAAATTATGCGCAAACAGCGACAGAGTCAAGCCTGTCGGAATATGTTTCAGCGCAAGGTTTGCACTTAAAAGACCGTACGCATCCTGTTCAAGACGGGCAAGCGACGGGTCGGCAGGCTGCAAATCGTTTGAATCATCGAACCAGATATGGCTTTTCCACGAATAAACGGGCGTAAACAGCAGTTTCATGTTTTTGGAGATACCGGCTTTTGCATTTATCCCGATTGAAAAACTGTTCTCCGGAGTCTGACGGAAGGTTTTACCGGCATATTCCTGTCTGTCGCCGTTGCTGTCGTTGTCGTCAAACCGGGCATGGATGTAGGCGTAATTTCCAAAAATTTCCAGATAATCGCATATTGCTGTTTTTGCCGTTAATTCCAGACCGTAGGAAGTGGCTTTACCGGCGTCGGCAATCAGATAATTGGCGCCGTCCCATTTGTTTGTCTGGAAATTGTTGTACAACTGGTAAAACAAATCCACGTCCAGCCAGAAACGTTGCGGAACAGACCATTTATATCCGGCGTCGAAACTGTGGACGTTTTCGGCGTTCATTATTTCGCTTTGTCCGGCCGAATTGAATTGCAGAACATTCGGACGCCGTCCTCTTGCATAGCCTGCAAACACGTTGGACGTCGAACTGATTTCATACAGAAGGTTTGCCCGGTAAGTCCCCGACCAGAAGCCTTTATTTATTTCGGTATAGGGCGATACGGCAAAAAAGAAATTCGGAGCGGTCTCCAGCAGATTTCCCAGCATGGATGGCGTGTCGCCCAGCATATAGGCTTCACTGGAGGTGGTGAAATTTTCGTATGTAACTCTGACGCCCGCCGTAAACTTTAATTTGGGAAGAATACTGTATGTGAAATCCAGAAATAAGTCTCCCGCCTGATTGACGGCTCCACCCTTGCTTTCCTCCTCGTGGCTGGCTGGAAGCGGCAGGTCATAAGGCTGTCCCAGATACATTCCGGGTATGGCAAGCATGGGAGACTGTATTTGTCCGCCGGGCAAAATCAAAAGCGCTTGAGGCAATGGGAAACCATATTGTGCCATCATCTCGGCAACGGGATAGTACATATATTGCTCGTTGGGCCCGAACCAGTATTTCTGTTTGACATTTTCGCGCCAGTAACTTGCTCCGGCAAATCCTTCGAGACGGCTGTTCAACGAAAAGTTGTATCTCAATTCCTGCGTAAACTGATTGGCGTCCACGTATTCAGCCATGTCGATAGCAGGGGCGATTGTGCCGTCGCCATCCCAATGGTGGTCAACCGTATTGTTATAATAGGAGGTGATGCTTGTCAGATAGTTTTTTTCATCGACAGCATATTTTATGTTCAGGGTCGTGCCGAAAACATCGCGTTTGTTAAACCACTGCTTGCCTTCGTCCAGGGAAGTTTCGTATTTGAAAATATCCGTTTCACCTTTTGCATTGGGATATCTTTTGGACATAAAGGCAGTTCCGGGATTGTCATCTTTCTGATAATTGACCGTAAGTCCGAAACTCAGACTGTTTGTCGGCAGATAAGTCGCGGAAAACCGTCCGCCAAATGTGTTTTTGCCGTTCAGTTTGTCTCCTCCCGACGTGTTGGTGATGTAACCGTCCTGATAACTGTAAATACCTGCAACACGAAACATCAGTTTGTCGTCTATCGCAGGAAGATTCAGAGCGCCTTCCAGTTCTTTCATCGCATAATTTCCCAAACCGGCCGAGACATATCCTCCAAATCCGGAAACCGGCTTTCTCGTAATCAGATTGATTGCTCCGATTTGCGCTCCTCTTCCGAACAAAGTTCCCTGCGGTCCCTTCAAGACCTCCACACGTTCCATGTCGTACAGTTCGGCAAGCGCCATGCTTGCACGGCTTGTCGGCACACTGTTGTAATATACCGAAACGCGCGGCTGTGCGGTCGGACTTACTTCGTCGCTTGTCAGACCCCTGATGGAGAGGTTGGGACGATGCGGCGTCTGTACGTTAATGTTCAGTCCGGGAACAAATGCGGCCAACTGTTCCAGCGTCGTCGTATGCGTGTTTTCCAGCAATGCGGCGCCGACCGTCGATATGGCAACGGGGACGTCAACTATCTTCTGCTCGCGCTGTTGAGCCGTAACAACAACCTGTTCCAGCGTTACGGACCTTTCCGATACCGTGTCGGAAACGGTTTTTCCAGCCGCATTTTGGGCTGTCACATTCAAATATGGCAATGTCGCCAATAAAATAAATAATACTTTCTTCATTCTCTTTAATTTATAACATTGTTAAATTCCTTCACACAGGCATATCGGGGAAAACGCATAGCCTTCTTCTTTTCCTTTCGCAACCTTTCCCACAGCCGGAAAGGGAATGTGCATCCCTCCAACGGTAATTTGATGTTTGACAACATATTCCAAGATACTTTTCCGGGTATTAATTGCCTGTTCGGGATTGACGTCAAACGAAAGTGCAACGTCGGGACATGGCATCTGAATGGGCATCGAATGTGTCACATCTCCCCAAACCAGCCATTTGCTGTCATCCGACCGAATCAGGAAAGCCGTGTGTCCGGGCGTATGTCCGTAAGCGGCAATTGCCTGTATGCCGGGCAACAGTTCGGGCAAAGTCTCTCCGGGGGCGGCAGGCGTAAATATCCGGAGCCTGTCCCTGTACGGAGCAAGCGCTTTGCGGGCATTTTCACCGCGTTCCGTCAGAGATGTCCAGTAGTCGTGTTCCGCCTGCGAGAGATACACTTCCGCATTGGGAAACGCCGCTTTCCCGTCACGCAACATTCCGCCGATATGGTCGCCGTGCAGGTGCGTAAGCAGGATGACATTAATCTGGCTTTCGTCCACCCCAAGCGATTTCAGGTTTTTGAACAGGTTTTTCCCGTATCCCGTATCTATCAGGATGTTTTTGTCCTTCGTGCGGACAAGAAATACCTGCGTTTCGAGAGGAAATGTTCCGTCAGGAAGATACTTTTTCAACTGTTCTTCCGTGGCGCCTTTCAGTAAATTGGCGTTACCCCGGTTGCCTCCTTCCGATAAAATGCTGATAAGGAAGTCGCCGGCAGCATACGTAATAACTGTTTCAGGCTCTTGTGCATTTGCCATATTCATGAATACAGCCATCATACATGATAAAACTAAATTTTTCATTTCTTTACAATTTTTTATTCTATTATTTCGGAAAATCGATGTGTCGGTTGCGGACGACCGGGACTCAGGCAACGCCACGCCAGTTTCCGCACTGTACATTTGTCTTTTGCAAGGTTTTCCAGCGTTTCACTGACAATGCCGTCCAATTCTTCGGGCGATGTCTCCACACGGGCGTTGACGGTCAGCCTGATTTCGTCGCAGAGGTCAATCGAGCCGCGTGTCGAAACCGTTTCCGTGTTGCCGGTGAAATTGCCTGCAATGTATTGAGCGCCGTTTTCGGCAATGACTTTGACATGTCCCGTCGAACAGTTTATCCGGTTGAAA
Organism: Tannerella sp.; assembly: GCA_031282485.1. Taxonomy (GTDB): domain Bacteria; phylum Bacteroidota; class Bacteroidia; order Bacteroidales; family Tannerellaceae; genus Tannerella. The sequence continues at coordinate 4,263 of JAITDQ010000308.1, forward strand.
CGGTCGGATAGATTGTCCAGCAATTCCCGGACAAAAAGATTCCAGTTCGTCGAGTTGCCATGCAGAAGGGTCGTTCCGTTCAGCCAGCCCAACACTGCCTCTCCATGCGCATAAATATCGTAATCGACTGTTGCCAGACGTTTTCCGGCGTCTTTACGCTGTAATACTTCTGCAAGCCATGCGTCAAGACCTTCTCCGGTAAGGGCGCTGACAACGAGTACCGTGGCAAAAGGAAACAGAGCGGCTGTGCGCTGTCTCAACCCGTCCGCTTTTCCGGCAGGACAGGCGTCGGCTTTCGTTATCAGGATAATGTCGCTTTCTTCAAGTTGCTTGCGGTAGATGTACGCCGCGTCTTCGTGCAAACCGGCAAAACCGCCGTCAAGAATGGAAACCAGCCGCGCCGGATCGGCAAGTACAGTCAACGGGGCTACCGTAAAATCGACTTTCCCGTATTTTTTCAACGGCTGGACGATGGTCGCCGACAGGTCTGTGCAACTGCCGACAGGCTCCGCAAAAATAACGTCCGCAGCCGTCTCTTTCCGGATATGCTGCGCCGCATCAATAAAACCGTTGTAGTTGCAGCAAAAACAACTTCCGTTGACTTCCGCCACTTTCAATCCCTCGTGCAAAAGCAGGACGCTATCTACCAGTTCGGGCGCCTGATCGTTGGTAATCAATCCCGCACGAAACCCTTTTTCCGTAATTCGCTGCGCCGCCTTCCAAAGCAGCGTAGTCTTTCCGGCTCCGAGAAAGCCGCCTGTGAGAATAAGTCGTGTCGCGTTCATATTTTTTTCCTGATTTATTTTATTCTGTACGCCATTACTGCCGAGCCATGCCTGATGTAAAGAACTCCGTACAAAAAGCATTGTTTTTCAACGACAAATAAAACTGCATGATAACAACATTTTTATTTAATTCTCTAATAATATGTAGCGCTTTTCAGCCGCAAAGGTATGAAAAATTTTTATAAACAAAATTTTTTTGCCGCAGGGCGCAGGCATACAATAAAGTTTCCTTTCATTATGATTGTTTATCTCGTGTTTCCGGTTTAACTGCAAATATCACATCAGCCAAAGCCGAAAAACCGTGCGGCTTACACCCTCTGACACCTCCTCTGACACTTTTTAAGTCCAAAAATGACTGTATAGAATCACGCAAAAACTTACAATTTATTTATATTCAAGATATTATTAAAAAGTTAATCTTCGGCGAAATCAATTTGCTCCGACACCCCCTCTGACACTTTTTTGTAGTTTTCTTCAATCAAAAAATACTTTTGGTTACTGTATTTAATATTTTCGGGATTAGTATAATACAAA
>JAITDQ010000091.1 GCA_031282485.1 Tannerella sp.
ACTGGTTTTGAAAAATGAAACGGGCGGAACCGTCGAATGGATGGTCGGCTTTGAGGAATAAATACGATGAAACGAAAAACGCATTAATAATATGAAGAATTTGCCGATAGGGACACAGTCCTTTGAAATCTTGCGCAGTCAGGATTTGTTATATGTGGACAAGACTGAGCTAATCTACCAATTGGTTACGACCGGGAGAATTTATTTTCTTTCCCGTCCGCGCCGTTTTGGAAAATCCATGCTCATCAGCACACTGGATGCGCTGTTCAGCGGGCGTAAAGAATTGTTTGAAGGTCTTTACATTTACGATAAATGGGACTGGTCGAAAAGCCATCCCGTTATCCGGATAGACTGGACGGCGATCAGGCATGGTACGCCGGAAGAAATAGAAAGCAGTTTATCTGTCTGGCTAAAAATTGAAGCGCGCGAAAATGAAATTACATTACTTTCCGGATACGCATCAGATTGCTTCAGGGAATTAATCACGGAACTGCATCGCAAGACCGGCAAAAAGGTCGTTGTTTTGGTGGACGAATACGATGCGCCGATATTGGATGTGATGAGTAAATCGCCGGCGGAACTGAAAGCCATTCAGGAGTCGCTCCAGAACATTTACAGGATACTGAAAGCGACCGATGAACATTTACAGTTTATCTTACTGACCGGCGTTTCCAAATTTGCCAAACTCTCGATTTTCTCTACGCTGAACAGTCCCGATGATATTACGATTGACGAAAGTTATGCGGCAATATGCGGCTATACGCAGGAAGAACTGGAATATTATTTTTCAGAATACATAGATGCATTGATAGCAAAAGGCGATACCCGTGAAAATTTGCTGGGCAAAATCCGTTTTTGGTACAACGGCTATACCTGGGACGGCAAGACTTCGGTTTATAATCCGTATTCTACGCTGTCGTTTTTCAAGAAACAGCTCTTTTCCAATTACCGGTTTGCCAGCGGGACACCCACGTTTTTAATGGAAAGACTGAAAAAGCAGAACAATATCGAGTTACTGACGGAACCTGTAACGGCGAAACCGAATACGTTCGACAGTTTCGATCCCAGTCACATAGAAGCAATACCCCTGCTGTTTCAGACCGGCTATTTGACGATCAAAAGTAAGGAACATACGGAAGACGTACCGAAATACACGCTGGGCGTCCCCAACATGGAAGTACATCAGTCGCTGAGTGAATATTTACTGAGCGCATACAGCGAATACCCGCTTTCGGGAATCGCCACACTAACGGAAAACATGTATGAGCAACTCCGGTCGCTCGACGCCGCCGGCTTCGCCCAAAGCGTCCGTACGATGCTCGAAAATATCCCGTACAACATCCAAATCGGCAACGAAAAGTATTAACATTCGCTCTTCCTGTCGTGGCTGAACGTACTGGGCTTCAAGGTGCACGGTGAGGTCATGACCGGCAGCGGCCGCATCGACGCCGTACTGGAACAGCCTGATACCATCATCGTTTCCGAGTTGAAATATCACTCAAAAACGAAAACGTCCACTCTGCTTCGCAATGCAATAAAGCAGATTCACGACAAAAAATATTACGAAAAATACTTGGGCAGCGGCAAAAAGATCGTCCTGCTCGGTCTGGCGTTCTCCGGGAAAGAAGTCGGGAAGGAAGTCGGCTGCAGGATGGAGGCTATGGAAAATTGACTGCCGGGCGCCGGGGCGTAGCCGGTTTCAATAATGCTGTTTTCATATCCCGCCCGTTTACATTGGCGACGCATAATCCGTTCTCCTGCAATCCTGAAAGTTCCATTTGTGGCGCCGGACACTATTCATCAGGATTACAAGCTATTCGTACATTCGGGGCGAATAACATCCTTTGAAATCAGCTGTTTAAATCTTGAAACTAATCCTCACTTATAGGCAAGTGTCTTTTAAATGTTTCTTTAAAAGAGATAAGCGTTTCGGTGCGGGATAATCCCAGCGGCTGAAGTTTGTTATGTATGATATTCAACAGATGCAGATTGTTTTTTGCATATATCTTTATGAACAAATCATACTTTCCTGTTGTATAATGACATTCTACAACTTCAGGAATTTTCATCAACGAGGCCGTGACATCGGGAAACTGTTCGGGATTTTTGAGGTATATTCCCATGTAAGCACAAGTCTCGTATCCGATTTTCTCATTATCTAAAATGAACTCGGAACCTTTTATTACACCCGCATTCGTAAGTTTTTGTATACGTTGATGAATGGCGGCGCCGGATACATTACATTCACGCGCTACTTCAAGAAAAGGTTTACGCGCGTCATTCACAATCAAATTAAGGATTTTTTTATCCAGATTGTCTAATTCAACTTTTGCCATAATATCGTTATTTATGTGTCAATTTGACGCCAAAGATAATAGATTTTTCTATAAATTTTAAAAGAGAGCCTGCCTTTTTTTTGACAAACTCTCTTTTCATTTCGTTAAAACAGTTATTTTGTCATTTGGCTTTTGGTTTGGCCGAATAACTGATTTTTAATGCGTATGCTTCACGTAGTGCCTGTTTAAGGTCTGTGATGATACCCATATTTGTTTCATAATCGCCTTTTATGGATGTTGTCATAAAGGGCTGATCTTCTTCTTTCATACTTGCTTTTTCCTGACCGATATAAGCTCCCACTTCAGAGATTTCGGCGATCTGATCATTTAACTGGATACGGGTTTCGTTACCCATTTTTTCCCTCAACTCCTGAGTATTAGGTTTTCCTACGTAGATGAATGTAACCAACGATTTTTTCTCTAATTTCTGGAGTTCGGTGGCTTGAGGAGAACGGAACTGTACCTTTAATGTCACTTCACGCATACTGGTAACCATCATGAAGAAGAATAATATGGCAAAGACCAAGTCAGGTAATGATGACGTGTTTAATTCGGGCATTTCACGTCCGCCCGCTTTACTAAATTTTCCCATGACTTTTATTTCTTCTTTTTAGTATCCCCATATTTCTTTGGCTCTGCCTCTGAGATTCTTTGCGGATAAAGTTTCACTATGGCTTCTTTCTGTTCTTCGTTGTCCAGTCCCCTGAAGGGTTTGCCGAACTGTTTTTTTGATGCAATGTCACGCAAATCGTTATATGCTGCTGCCAGCTCGTTTTGTACATCAATATATGTCTGATATTTTGTACCACGGTCGCACTGCAACGATATGATATGATTTTTAGTAACCGTCTGTACCCCGAAAAACGGAATAGTAATCGTATCTTTTTCCGGCAAATGTTCTAAGTTATTGGGATTTTCAACGAATTCTATTGTTTTCTCTCTCAGTTGAGCTAATGATACTTCTTCTTCCGCGCACATGATTCGGTTGTCGGAACTGACCATTACCGTCAATGTATTTCTTTTGTTAACTTTTTGCTCGTCCATCTGCTCTTTATTTTCAGGTGGCCGGGGCAGACGGCGGGGAAGCCCTTGGTCTGTATCCATCGAAGTCGTCAAAAGGAAAAACAGGAGCAACATGAAAGCAATATCAGCAGAAGAAGAACCGTTTATTCCTGGAACTTTTTTCTTTTTACCCATTTTTCTTGTTTTATCTAAGTTATTTGTTTATTATTTTCTTAGCAGAACTCCAAATCATCGCAAGAACAGATAACGCTAACAAGGCATACATGGCGTACAGCCACATATCGGTTATTTTCAACCAATTGTCGACATTAAATTTCTGGGAATCGGCATTGATGCCGGGTAATGGGGTTACATCGCCAATACTATAAGCAATAATTAACAAAACAGCAAAGCCCACAAATACGATTAGTGATGATATAGCTCCTTTGGGATTTGTTTTGAATTTGTTAAAAAACTGCGTCACTCCGAATAGAATCATGCTTAAGGCGCATATTGCCAGTAGAAAATACGACCAGATAAGCACTTCACCGGTATAAGTAGGGTTTTTAAACTCGCCGAGCGGCTCTCCAACCCCTCCAAAGAAGAACAGTCCAAATAGTGCAATACTGATAACCGTCACTATAAGCAAAGTCCAACTTGATATTTTTCTGATTTTAGTTACAGCCATGGATCAATTATTTTTTGGATTTCACATCATATTTTATAATCAGATCGAGCAAAGTGATGGATGCATCTTCCATTTTGTTAAGGATTGCTTCCAGTTTGCTTAACAGATAGTTATAAAATACCTGAAGTATAAGTGCAACGACCAAACCTCCTACGGTTGTGATCAATGCCACTTTCATACCTGATGCTACGACTGTAGGGCTAATGTCGCCAACCTGTTCGATTTTGTCGAACGCCATAATCATACCCACAACCGTTCCAAGGAATCCGAGAGATGGCGCCATTGCGATAAACAGTGTGATCCATGACAGGTTCTTTTCCAGAAGACCGCCCTGTACACCGCCGTACGCAATAATTGATTTCTCAACCACGTCGATACCTTGATCAATTCTCATAAGACCCTGATAAGCAATCGATGCAATAGGGCCTCTGGTATCGCGGGCAATATTTTTCGCCGCTTCAACGTCGCCTTTTTCAAGAGCCGCTTCAAGGCCTTTTAATAATTTCGAAGCATTCGTATCGGCAAGATTCAGATAAATGATACGTTCCAATACAAATGCCAGACCAAGAATCAATGCGATAGCAATTGTACTCATGAAGTCCGCACTTCCTTCAATAAATTTTATTTTCAACGCTTGGTGGAAACCTGTTTCTACTACCGGCGCTGCTGCGTCCTGTGCAAATGCTACTGCTGATGTCCCAAGGGCGCATAATCCCAAGAATACTTTTGTAAAAATCTTTTTCATTGTGTGTTAATTTAATTTAAATTAGTAATCCTCTTGTATTTATATTATTAAATTATAAACTTGTGTAATTCGTATAAAATTACGCGGAGAAAGCGGGATTCGAACCCGCGATACGCTTTTGGCGTATACACGCTTTCCAGGCGTGCCTCTTCAACCACTCGAGCATCTCTCCTTTGCTCTCAAAAGGCTTTCGACGGGTTACCCCCTCGAAAAACGAGTGCAAAGTACGAAAAATTTATAACATGCAAATAATTTCTGCGATAATTTTTCGTTTGAAAAAATATTTTTTCATCTAATTGACACTTTTTCTTTAACTAAAATACCTCATCATCAATGCAGTTTGACGTAATGTTAAACAAAGCTAAAGCGCTTTGAAACGTATACTTTGCTATCTCTTCCATTGTCATTTTATAACATTCCGCAACTCTTTCTGCCGTCTTTATTATATATGCCGGTTCGTTGCGTTTTCCTCTGTAGGGAACGGGTGCAAGATACGGCGCATCCGTTTCCAGCAATATCCGTTCGACCGGAATCTGTTCCAATATTTCGGCCAGGGTGTTGTTTTTGAATGTAATGATACCTCCTATTCCAATATAAAAGGACGATAGTTCCGATATTTTGTTCCATTCGTCGATTGTTCCTCCGAAACAGTGGAATACTCCTTTCAGCCGGTCGGCCCCTACATTATATATACAGTCAAGCGCTTCGTCAAGCGATTCCCGCGTATGTATGGCGACAGGAAGCTGCAGGTCTATACTCCAGCGCAGCTGTTCCTCGAAGACTGTTTTTTGTTCTTTCAGATATGTTTTGTCCCAGTATAAATCAATTCCGATCTCTCCGATTGCATAATATCTGCGTTTTGCGAGCGTCTTTTCAATCAATTGCATTTCTTTGACATAATCCTTTTTGACGCTTGTGGGATGAAGTCCTGTCATCGGGAAGGCGAAATCCGGTTCTTCATCACACAGTCTGTTTATGGATTCTATGCTTCCGGAATCTTCATTCGGTAATAAAACCGCTTTGATACCGGCTTTCTTTGCGGCGTTTATTATTGCCGGACGGTCGCCGTCAAATTCCTTTGAATATATATGTGTATGCGTATCAATTATTTTCATTTGTCCGGATATCATGATTCCCTTTGCATTAACATGTTGCTGATTTTATTGATTTCCGTCAGCGATTCCCTGTCTGCGCTGAGGCATGCAAGCTCGTTAATGGCAAGTTTGTATAAACTGTTCATTTTTTGCTGTGTGATTTCTTTTATATTAAGCCGGTTATAAATATCCGTGTAGGCGCATATTTTTTCTTCAGGAGTAAAGCCGTTCGACTGATCTTTGAAATATGCCATTCTCGCTTTTTGTTTTTCGTTTGCCGACTTCATTGCGTTTATCAGCAGGAATGTCTTTTTGTCGCAAAGTATATCCCCTCCTATATTTTTACCGAAAGTTTTGGTATCGCCGTATACATCCAGCAGGTCGTCCTGAAGTTGGAAAGCCAGTCCCGTATAGATGCCGAAACGGTACAGGTGTTCGGCGTCTTTTTCGGAAGCGCCGCCTATGATGGCGCCGGTTTTCATGCAACAAGCTATGAGAACGGCTGTTTTCAGGCGTATCATTTCCAAGTATTCATCTTCGGATACTTCGTCGCGTTTCTCGAAATCCATGTCGTACTGCTGGCCGCAACATATTTCAAGTGCGGTTTCCGAAAACAGATCCAGTACTTTTTTCAGATACGGTTCCGCCGTTTCCCCAATCAGCCGGTATGCGGCGATAAGCATGGCATCTCCGGACAGAATGGCCGTATTTGTATTCCATTTTTTATGTACGGTAGGTCTGTTGCGTCTCATATCCGCCTGATCCATGAGGTCGTCGTGCAGGAGTGTGAAGTTATGAAAGACTTCTAAACCCATAGCGGGTTTGACGGCTTCTTCTACATTATTACTGTATATATTACATGCCATAAGCGTCAGGCAGGGACGTATCCTTTTACCTCCCAACGCCAATGTATATTCGATAGGTTCGAACAGGCTTCGTGGCGGCCGGTCAAAATATATTTTATTAAATTCCGGTTCCAATCTGTTTAATACTTGTTCGAAAGATAGCATGACATTCTCATTATTAAGTAAAAAGGCTGCTAAGATTGCAGCCTTTTTGAGTTCATCATTTAGAGAGATTATTGTTGTAATCTGAATCTAACCGGGACGCTGTATTTTACGCGAACAGGTTTTCCTCTTTGTTCTCCCGGTTTGAATTTCGGCACCTGTTTTAACACGCGGATAGCTTCTTTGTCCAAATTCGGGTCAACCGG
>JAITDQ010000110.1 GCA_031282485.1 Tannerella sp.
TCAAATTCCCTGTCGTCGGAATATTTGCCGCAGGCTTTCAACAGATGCGTCATCAAAGATTTGTTGACTTCCATATTTGGGATGTCGAGCGTATATTCGGCGACGCCGTCAGGTGTCAGTTCCATTTCTTTAATGGTTAGATAGCCTGTCTGGAACAGCAAAGGTATTTCGCTGATATTAACCGGATCGTATTCTTTAAATACGCTGCTGTCCACAACAATCGGTCGCAGTACACTGTCCATACTGTTGCGGCGTCGAATCAGATCTATCAGGAAGGTAGGCGTGCCGGAATTAAACCAGTAATTATCAAATTTTCGGTCTTCAAAGAAGTTCATTGTCGAAAACGGATTGTAGATAGCCGTTTCGCCGTCCCATGTATAACCGTTGTACCAGTAACGTATTTGCTCCAGCAAATCATCTCTTGTAATCTTTAGATGTTCGGCGGCTCTGTTGATATATTCCGGGAAATTACTTTCCAGTTCCTCCTGAGTATATCCGCATATTGTGGCATATTGTTCACGCAAAGTAATATCCCGCGGATTGTTTAGCGCCGAAAAGATCGACAGTCCCGAAAACTTCGACACGCCGGTAACGAAAACAAACTTCAAATATTCATCCGAACTTTTCATTACCTGATAAAAATTATGCACATCTGTTTTAAATTTTTCCAGAAGAGAAGAATCGGCGATATGAGCGGTCACCGGCTTATCGTATTCGTCAATCAGTATGACTACTTTCTTGCCCTCTTTTTTCTGTAAAGATTCTATCAACTCTACAAAACAGTCGGATGCATTTTTTGCCGTTAAAGCGATATGATAATTTCGGGCAATTCTCGTCAAATGAAATATCAAACTCTCTTCCATTTTTTCCAGTGTCGAATGGTTTATTCCAGCCCAGTCTATTTTGATGACAGGATATTGTTGCTCCCAATCCCATTTGTCGTAAATATAGAGACCTTCGAACAGATTTTTCTTACCCTTGAATATTGCTTCCAGAGTACTTATCAGTAACGATTTTCCAAACCGGCGGGGACGCGAAAGAAAATAAATCCTTCCACCCGTAATTACCTTGTGGATGATTTCGGTTTTATCCACATAAACACAATTGTTGTTCCGTAAATCTTCGAACGACTGTGTATCTAACGCTAACTGTTGCATGACTTATACTTTTTTTGACTGTTATACAATTGTAAAATCCTGTCGCAAAGGTAATCATTTATTTTCAATCCCTTCCGGGTGGTGATTTAAAAAAAATCTATATTTTCAAATTATTTCGGAATAATTCATTGTATAATTGTATTTTTTCATATCTTTGCCCTTCATTCAACAATAATTAATTTTTTAAGATTACACCATGAACAGACGATTGTTTATAAAAGGTAGCGCTTTGAGTGCGGCGGCTTTTACGATATTGCCGCGAAACGTTTTAGGAGGGAAGGCTTACACGCCTCCAAGTGATAAAATCAACATCGGACTTATCGGTTGCGGAGCGCAGGGACGTGGATTAGCGTCGCAGTTTGCCAAACGCGCCAACGTGATTGCCGCGTCCGACTGCGAATCGACCCGCCTGCAACGGCTGCAGGAATCCGTCGAGAAAGAAACCGAGAAAGCCACCGGAAAAGCGTACAAAGGATTCAAACAGTACGCCGACTACAACGAACTGCTTGCCCGTACCGACATCGACGCCGTAATCATCGCCACGCCCGACCACTGGCACGCACTGATGACCGTCGCCGCATGCCGTATCGGAAAAGACGTATACGTCGAAAAACCCATGTCGCACTGCCTCGCCGAAGGACGTGCCATGGCCGACGCCGTCAAAAAGTATAACCGCGTACTGCAAGTAGGCAACATGCAACGCTCGTGGCGTAACTTCCGCCACGCCTGCGAGCTGGTACGCAACGGATACATCGGCGAGATACGCGAAGTAAAAGTCTCCGTCGGGCCTCCCCCCGTCAAATACGACCTTCCCGGACAGCCCGTACCCAAAACCCTTAATTGGGAACAGTGGATCGGCCCTGCACCCATGAACCCGTTCAACGACGAACTGATTTTCATGGAACGCGGCGGTTTTCCCAACTGGCGAAACTATCGCGAATATGGTGGCGGTATGGTGTCCGACTGGGGAGCGCACATGTTCGACATCGCCCAGTGGGCGCTCGGAATGGACGATTCCGGGCCGATTGAGTTCCTCCCGCCCGATGTCAAAAAACGTATCCCGCTCACCATGCGCTACGCCTCCGGCGTGATTATGACGCACGAGCCCGGGTTCCGCAAATCCGACGGCAACTGTGTCCGCTTCATCGGCAGCGACGGCATCATCGACATCAGCCGCAGTTTCCTCGACACCATTCCCGCCAAACTGCAGGATCAGGTCATCGGCGACAACGAAATCAAACTCTATCACAGCGACGACCATTACAACGATTTCCTCAACGCCGTCAAGACGCGCAAACAGCCGCTCAGCACCGTCGAAATCGGGCACCGTACGGCCAGCGTTTGCCAGATAGCCAACCTGTGTTACGAATTTGACCGTCCGCTCGTCTGGAATCCCGAAAAGGAAATCTTCTTCAACGACGCCGAAGCCAATAAACGCCGGATGGACGTATACCGTAATCCGTACAAACTCGAAGTGTAACGGTTTGCCCGTTATGCTTTTCCGGCCTCCCCCTCAGTCAGGAAAGACTGAGGGCAGGAGGGCGTTTATACAATCATAAAGCCAAAAAAATTATGCAGAGCAGACATTCATCAGCGATTATCAGACTTTTATCTTTCGTGTTCCTTTTCAGTATCATGTCGTCCCTGTCGCAGGCGCAACGGATCGAAGAAGACGATAACAGGGTCGGTTTCAACCTCAACAAACCGGAACGCGAAGAGTGGCTCCGTGATTTGGGATTCGGACTGTTCATTCACTGGGCGCACGACAGCCAGCTGGGAATCGTTATCAGCCATTCATTGGCCGGCGCTTCCGACGATTATTGCCGCCGCTACTTTGAAGAATTGCCCGAAACGTTTATCCCCGACCGGTTCAATGCCGCCGAATGGGCGCGTTTAGCCCGGGTTATGGGCGTAAAATACGTGGTGTTCACGACCAAACATCATTCCGGTTTCTGTATGTGGGACACGAAAACGACGAATTTTGGAATCATGAATACCCCGTACAAACGGGATATCCTCAAGGAACTGACGGACGCCCTGCGTAAAGAAGGACTTGCCGTCGGGTTCTACTATTCGCCGGAAGATTTCAAGTTTCTATACGACAACGGCATTGTTATCAACCGCGGAAATATGACATTCACGCCGGAGTTCGAGAAAAAATACGAAGCTTTCATCGAAGCCCAGTGCAGGGAACTGTTCACAGGATACGGGAAAGTCGACATCCTTTTTATCGACGGCGAACCGAAAGACCCGGCCAAATATACCGGATGGAAACTGCAACCCGACCTGATCGTGACCCGCGGCGCAATAAACACACCCGAACAGACCGTACCCGGAACAGCCTCGGATGTGCTGTGGGAATCGAACCTCACGATGGGTACGCAATGGCAATACAAACCGACTAACGACGATTTCAAATCAGGAACCCGGCTCATCGAAATCCTGATAGAAACACGCGCCAAAGGTGGAAACTTCCTCCTGAATATCGGCCCTCACCCGGACGGTTATATCCCGAAAGAACAGGAAGAACGCATGCGCGAAATGGCCGCATGGATGTTTATCAACCGGGAAAGCATATACGGCGTGCGCCCGTGGATTATCACCAATGAAGATAACTTATGGTTTTCGCGTTCGAAAGACGGGAAAAATGTATATGTCTACGTTACCGGTATTCCCGACTGGACAAAAGGAACGCGGAAAGAATTTCTGCTTCGTTCGGTGAAAGCGACCGCCAACACGCACGGAAGCGTCCTGGGACAAAACGACAAAGTAGTGGAATACAGCAACGCAGTCCCCGATACGCGTGTCGAACAGACTTCCGAAGGATTGAAAATCTCATGCGTCCGTGCGCAGCGTATTTACAACAACAGCAAATGGCCTAATCCCATTGTCATCAAACTCGAAAATGTAGAACCGGCATTAGACCCGCCGCAAATCGTTACCGTATCGGCAAAAAGCGAAAACGGGAAAGTGAAGATGACGGGAAAAATAGCCTCGACAGGCGACAGCCGGTCGTTGAAAGCCGGTTTTCAGTTCCGTCCGTATGCAGGTTTCGTCGAAAACCTGTACAGCAAAGAATGGGAAGAATCGCCCCTCGTCGAAATCAATGCCGCCGGCGAATACAGCATAGAGATATCCGGCCTGAAGACAGGTACGGAATACGAATACCGCGCATTGGTAAAACATCCGAAAATTTCCATATCGGGAGAAATAAAACGGACAGGAGTGAAATGACAGGACGCTCATCCATTCGGATATCGAAGATGATGAACGCCAAATGAGGAAGTTATTTTCCGCCAAATTCGGAAGTAAAAACGCGCCAAATCGGGAAATAGTTATATCTTTGCAGCGTTAGAAAATAATTTTGAATGGATAAAAACAATTATTTGCCGAGAGTTTGTGATTCGGAATTGCAGGAAGCGCTTGCCGCGATGGGCGCAGTGCTGATTGAAGGCGCAAAGTGGTGCGGAAAAACGAGTACGGCGGCTAATATCGCCCGAAGCACACTGTTTATGCAAGACCCCGACAACGCCCGTTCCTATCAGCAAATAGCGGATACAAAACCCTCGCTGCTGTTGAAAGGCGAAACGCCGCGATTACTCGACGAATGGCAAATGGCGCCGGCGCTTTGGGATGCCGTGCGTTTCGAGGTCGACAGGCGCGGTCTGGCAGGACAGTTTATACTTACCGGCTCGGCTGTTCCCGCCGACAATGTGACGGCTCATACCGGAACCGGACGTTTTGCAAGAATACTGATGCGCCCAATGAGTTTGTACGAATCGAAAGAATCGAACGGAACGGTTTCGCTGTCGGATTTATTCGACGGAAAGCACGATGTCGAAAGCATTTCGGATTTGAGCATCGAACAGATTGCCTTTGCAATCTGTCGCGGAGGCTTTCCCGCCTCTGTCGGCAAACCCGACAGGGCGGCGCTGCGAATGTCTGTCGATTATGTCGAAGCCATCATCAACCAGGACATTTCGCGCGTCGATGGCGTAGAAAAAAATCCCAATCGGGTGCGACTGCTCTTGCGTTCGCTTGCCCGGAACATCGCCACAATGGCTTCCTTTCAAACCGTACTGAATGATGTTGAAACGACTGAAATAAGTATTTCGGACAAAACCGTTGTGACCTATTACAACGCGCTGCGGCGAATTTTCGTCGTAGAACCGATGCCCGCCTGGGCGCCCTCGCTACGCTCAAAAACAGCGATTCGCACTTCGCCCAGGCATCATTTTGTCGACCCGTCGATTGCAACGGCAGTGATGCGAATCAATCCCGGCGCCGTCCTGCAGGATTTTGAGTATTTCGGCTTTTTGTTCGAGGCGCTGTGCGCCCGCGATATGCGCGTTTATGCTCAACATAACGACGGCGAAGTGTTTCATTATCGTGATAAAAGCGGCCTGGAAGCCGATTTGCTTGTGCAACTTCGCGACGGACGATGGGGCGCCGTCGAAGTAAAGCTGGGAAATAAACAAATCGAAGAAGCCGCAGAAAACCTGTTGAAACTGAAAGAAAAAGTAGATACCGGTAAAATGCGGGAACCTTCGTTCTTAATGATATTAACCGGCGGCCGGTTCGCATATCGCCGGAAAGACGGCGTTTTAGTCGTTCCGGCAGGGTGTTTGAAATATTGAACGGTTTTTTTTAAATAAAGACATGAAAGTTCAGTTGTTGCTTGTCGGGAAAACGACCCAGGATTTTGTACGGAAAGGTGTGGATGAATACGCCGGTCGTTTGAAACATTATCTTCCCTTTGAAATGGAAACGATTCCGGATATACGGAACATACGGAATTTCTCTTTCGACCAAATAAAGGAAACGGAAGGTGATGCGATTCTCAAATACATCCGGCCGGACGACTGGGTCGTATTATTGGACGAGCGCGGCAAAGAATTTACTTCCATGGAATTTGCCGGATACATGGAGAAAAAAATGCTTGCGACGCCGAAACGCTTGGTGTTCATCATCGGAGGGCCTTACGGTTTCGCGGACAAAGTCTACGCCCTCGCCCGCGAAAAGGTTTCCTTATCCAAAATGACCTTCTCCCACCAGCTGATTCGCCTGATTTTCACGGAGCAACTCTACCGGGCAATGACAATCCTCGGCAACCAGCCCTATCACCACGAACAGTAAACAGCCGGATGACACGGTTACGGTTAACGGTTCACTTCGTCCTCGAAAATTTTCCGGTAGACATGACAATAAGGCTGTGTTCCTTTATGTTCGTAATATTGTTGATGATAATCTTCCGCTTTCCAAAAAGAGACGGCCGGTCGCAGTTGTGTGGCCACATGATAGCCCTTCGCCTCCAGCGTGTTAATGCAGGATGCGGCCAGCGCCCGTTCTTCGTCATCCGTATAAAACAGACAGGATAAGTATTGCGAACCGATGTCCGGCCCCTGACCGTCGGATTGTGTGAAATCGTGTGTTTCAAAAAACAGTTTCAACAGACGTTCATAACAGGTCGCCGTCGAATCGTAAGTCACCTCCACGCACTCCAAATGGCCGGTTTTACCCGTTTTAACCTGGGCATAGGAAGGATTATCGACCGTTCCACCCATAAAACCGACCGTTGTCGCCTTGACCCCCGCCGCTTTCATGAACCGGTATTCCGTGCCCCAGAAACACCCGGAAGCAAAATATGCTTTGCGTATATTTTCATCATTTGCGGTATCCGCTTTCAAAGAATTTCCCATACATAAATATATTACATAAAACCTTGCATTTTGACAACTTTCATAAACTCCGCGGAGAAAAATTCATTATTCTTACGGCTGTAGCGCACATCGGTAAACACCTGCGCCAGGGTTTCTTTCCCGTTTTCTTCAACAAAGCGACGGTTTGCTTCCAGCGCTTCCTTATCCCTGTATAATGCATCAATCGCCGACGCCGTATAGTCCGTATAATGTTCCCGATGAACAATAGCGGCCGGCGGCAACCGCTCCGGCTGTTCGGGAAGCGGGTCAACCGGATACCCTACCGTGACGGTCGTAACCGGAACGACAAGACGCGGCAACGACAGAGCTTCAATGACAGGCGCCGCGTTATAAGTCGTAGTGCCCAGATAGCAAATGCCCAGGCCGTTCTCTTCGGCAGCGACGCAAAAGGTCTGCGCAAACAGCATCGAATCAATGACAGCCGCCATAAATGTCTGAAAATTGTCAAACCCGGCATCCGCTTTGCGACAGGAAGCCCACTTCACAAAACGGTTCGCATCGGCGCAAAACGTGAGCACAACAGGCGCCCCCGTAACCATTGTCTGGTTGAAATGCGCCGGCGCCAGCCGCTCTTTCTGAGACCTGTCGCGCGTGACAACAACGCTGTATAACTGCATATTGCCCGTATTCGACGCCCTCGCCGCCACTTCCAGCAACTCACCGAGCAATTCGTCCGGGACATCCCGGTCTGCATATTGGCGTATCGTCCGCCTTTCCTTCATTTTCTCCAACATAACCATTATTAAAATTATCCGCCAAAGATACAACATGGAAACGGTTTACGCAAAGGAAATCTACTGTTCGTGTCACTTCGAAGTTGTGCAGGCATCGACAAGGTACACAACCGACCGGTAATCAATACCCGAATGTGCCGTCAATCCGATTTCGCAGGTGCGGCTATTGCAGTAACCCGATTGCACGCCGGCTTTCTCAATCTGCGGACGCAGATTCCGTAAGGCATACGCATTTACCTCCGGATGAGTAAATCCTTTATCTCCCGCAAATCCGCAGCATCCCACATCCTCCGGTATAATCACTCGTCCGGCGCAAAGACCGGCCAGTTTATAAAACATCTCCGTCAGCCCCATTTTGCGCATGGAGCATGTCACATGAATGGAAACCGGTTCTCCGACGGGATGAAAATCCAGCCTGTCACGTAAAAAAGTATAAATAAACTCCACCGGCTCATACAGTTTCAATTTCTTTATTTTGTTACGCATCCGGTAAAGACACGGACTTTGATCGCAAAGAACCGGATACATGCCTTCACCGGAAGCTTTCCATAAAGCATCTTCCAGTTCTATGACTTTCCGGTTTGCCGATTCTTCCATTCCTTTGCTTTCCCAAATCATCCCACAACAGAGATTCTCCATTCCTTCGGGGAAGACGACCCGATAACCGGCTTTATTTAACAGCGCCACTGTTTTTTCGACAAGCGGCGAACGCTCCGTCGAATGGCGGGGAAGCCCCATTGTCTGATTCAGACAGCTTGGAAAATAAACGACGACCGGTTTCTCGTCCGGCAGTAAAGGCGGGCAATGCGTTCGTGACGTCTCCGGTTGCGAAACAGGTGATTGTGAAGCCTGCAACACAGAGGCATCCGGTTGTGGAACGGCTTTCGGCATGGCAGGCGTCCAGAGAGGTATCTTTGCGATTTTGTGCAATTCCCGTGTTATCGCACTCATTATGCGGGCGCCAAGTATGCGATGCATTGTGTCGGCTATCCTCAACACGCAGCGAAGGATTTTTTTTATAAATGACAGGTGTCCGGCGGTATAAGCCCCAATCCTGTACCCTGACGAGCCTTTCGGATGACGCCTGTTTCTGAGAATATGCGTCAACTCGCCGACATTTATTCCCATTGGACACGACAGCGAACACAATCCATCTCCCGCACAAGTCTGCTCTCCCGGATAACGATACTGTTTCAGCAGTTTGCGCAGATAAGCGGAATTTTCACCCGTTTGTGTCAATCGTGATATTTCACGCTGTACGACAATACGCTGACGCGATGAAAGCGTAAAGCCGCAGGTCAGACAGTTGACTTCGCAAAAACCACATTCTATACATTTATCAACAACCGGATGCATAAGAGGCAACGGTTTAAGGTGTTTAACATGACAATGAGGATCGTCATTAAAAATCACTCCGGGATTCAGCAGATTTTCCGGGTCGAACAACCGTTTGACACATCGCATGATCTCAAAAGCATCTTCACCCCATTCGGTTTTAACGAAAGGAGCCATATTCCGTCCTGTTCCATGTTCCGCTTTCAGGGAACCGTCATATTTTTTAACGACTAATGCAACGACATCCCGCATCAGTTTTTCATAACGTTCAACCTCCGCATCGCTGTTAAACGACTGGTTTAATATAAAATGAACATTCCCCTCCAAAGCATGCCCGTAAATACATGCATCATGATAACCATGAAACGCCGGCAGTTCCTGCAATTCGGCAATAGCATCAGGCATATCTTCATCGTGAAAGGCGACATCTTCTATCAAAGCCGTCGTTCCGGGCGGACGGTTTCCTCCGACAGCGGGGAACACACCGGAGCGTATTTCCCAAAGACGCGCACATTCATTTTCGTCCGAAGTAAAGGCAACAGGCAAAAAGGTATGGAATGAGATCAGGGTTTGACGTATCCGTTCGATAAACTCATCAAGCTGCCGTTCCGTTTGCGCTTGCGTTTCCAGCAATATTGCGGTCAAACCTTCGCCTGTCGTATCGTGAACGCAGGCCAGCGCCTTAGTATCCAAAAGCTCTGCGCTTACCACAAGACGGCGTCCGCCGGCATCAAACAACTGTTTTAATTCTTTAACAGCCCGGCAAGCCTCCTTTAATTTCAGGAAATAAACCATTGCGCTTGCCTTAAACGGACACAGCGGCTCGGTTTTTAACGTAACTTCCGAAAGAAAACCCAGCGTACCTTCCGAACCGACCATCAAATGCGTGATAATATCAAACGGATCATCGTAAACCACAAACGGGAGAATGTTCAGTCCCATTACATTTTTGATACTGTATTTACGCTTTATGCGGTCGACAAGTTCACTGTTTTTTCGCACAATATCCCGCAATTCTCCTATCCTCTGCAAAAACCCGGATTTCCGGATTTTAAACGAAGCGCGACTATCGCGATCTCCCGTATCAAGCAAAGTCCCGTCCGCCAAAACGATTCGTGCGGAAACGATTGTTTTATCGGCATTGGCATGTGTGCCGCAACTCATTCCCGAAGCATTGTTCATCACGATACCTCCTATCCCGGCGCTTTTCAGCGATGCCGGATCGGGTGAAATTTTTCTGCCGTAAGGTTTTAATAACCGGTTTACACGTTCGCCGACTAATCCCGGTTGCAGGGAAACGGTTCCGGCGTCATCGCCGTGAAAGGCGTATTTTTCCCAAAGATGTCCGGCGACAACCAAAACGGAATCGCTGACGGCCTGTCCCGACAGACTGGTACCTGACGCTCGAAAAGTAACGGGAACGCCTGATTTTCCTGCCAGTTTAAGTATCCGGGACACTTCTTCCTCCGTCTTGGGAAAGACGACGACCTTTGGTACAAGTCGATAAAATCCGGCATCCGTCCCCCAGG
The DNA here is from genome assembly GCA_031282485.1 of Tannerella sp. Classification (GTDB taxonomy): domain Bacteria; phylum Bacteroidota; class Bacteroidia; order Bacteroidales; family Tannerellaceae; genus Tannerella. The sequence goes on from JAITDQ010000110.1 coordinate 10,476, forward strand.
CCAACCGTGCCTGTTCTTCACGAAGCACCCGCTCCGGCGGCAGAAACGAAAGGATATTGCGAATAAACTGTTTATACGGATATTTCATTCATAACTGTTCTTTACAGACTTGCAAACTTCAGGCAAACCGGCCGGCTCACTTTGATATCTTTTTGAATATCTTTCAGCAGGCCGCTTTGTTTATCAATCGCAAACACTTGAATAACATTCGTATCCCGGCAGGCGCACAGTAAAAATTTTCCATCGGGGGTAATGATGAAATTACGCGGATGAATCCCGGTCGGCTGATAACCGGCCTTTGTAAGCCGTCCGTTCTCGCGGTCAATGGCGAATATGGCCAGTCCGTCGCCTTTCAGACGGTTCGACGCATACAGGAAACGTCCGTCGGGCGTAACATGAATATCCGCACTTCCCGCCGCGTGCAGCGAGTCGGCCTCTATGTACTGAACAGGCGTCAGATTCCCGTCGTCATATTCCAGCACGACAACACGGCCGGACAATTCGCCGATCAGATAGGCATATTTCCCGTTCGGGTGAAACACCGTATGGCGAGGCCCTTCACCGGCAGGCAATGAGAAAAACGCAGGCTTCCCTTCCTTAAGCGTTATCCCGCCGGACGCCCCGCCGACAAGTTCATATTTATAAATCCTGTCCGTACCCAGGTCATTGGCATACAAATATTTCTCATCGGGAGAGGCATAAATACAGTGCAAATGCGGTGCCCCCTGGCGGACAGAACCGGGCGTGCCACCCTCGTATGAATAGACCGACGCAGCGCCCAATTCCCCGTTTGCCGACAACGGAAAAGCACTCACGCTGCCGTCGCCGTAATTCGCCGTAACCGCCAGTTTACGCCTGCCGTCCACCCAGATATAACAAGGTCCGCCGCCACCTGTTTCCTTCTTGTCCAGCAAACGGATATCCGCCGTTTTCCCGTCAAAAGAATAAACATACACTTTTGCCCCGGACGCCCCCGTTTCGCTAACCGAATACAACAGACGCTCCTCCCTGTCCGGCGTCAGGTAAGAAGGGTTCCCGATACCCGACACTTCCCTCACTAAAACGGCCGATCCATCTCCCGTATCAAAACGGTACAGATAAATCCCCGTTTCCGATTCCTTCGCATACGTCCCGACAAACAAATACAATTCACTCTTCATTTGGCTACATGATGTTGACATAAATAAAAACATTCCGGTTATACAAGATAAAACTTTATACATAACATAATGATTTTGTGTCATGATACATACTTCGTTTATTTATTAATTAAGGTGCAAATATAAAGTTTTTTTACCGAATTAAACAGTATGTGAGCCGGAATAGTTTGCATAACAGTATTCACAGAGGTGCGGGCAGGTATCGTACATCCCGATGTCTTTGCTTGCGATGCAGCGGCATAGCGGTCGTTGGCCTTTGTCTTTCAGGCGGATGGACTGTTCGCGGCGCACGGCAGGGAAAGGCGAAGTTTCCTGTCTGCCGGTATCCGCGCCCAGGAAATTCATCAGGGCATTATCGGCGGGGAAAAGCTTTATCATCAATTCGTCGTCGATGCATTTGTTGTGCTTGATTCCATACGCCTCCAAAGAGATTTTTTCGGCGCAGGTTCCGATTTCGAATTGCCAGTTTCCATTCAACCGGCTTAATCCCGCAGCAAACATTTGCATGGAATCTTCATCAAATTCGCGGTATTTACGGATGCTTTTACTTAAATTTTGCCGCACTTTCCGGTATTGCTCGATGTCGACGAAGCTGAAAACTAATTTAGTCGTATGGTTTTTCAGCTGATTACCTGTCGTTTCGACCTTTTTCAGTAATTCGTCGACACCTGTGGTTTGCGTTAAAATCAAAGGGTCAAACCGCCAAACGACTTTTTCCTTCCCGATCTTTTCTGAAAGCCGGATGAAGGTTTCGATGCGTTGTTCCAGCGGAGGAAGAGCGGGTTCAATCTTTTCCTGTTCATAATCATTCAATGTATACTGAAAATAAAAATTCGGGATTATTTCCCCGATTTCATCCAGACAGTCCAGGATTGGCGCCGGATTCTTGCTCCAAAAGACAATGACCCGGGTTTCCGAGAAGGAAACATACAGAAATTTCCCGTTATACGGATTTTTCCACAGCACATAGCCTTCCTTCAGTCGTTGAAGTAACCAGTCAGCATAAAAAGCAGGTATATCGGTAGCCCGGCTGGCCGATACAATCAAAGGCGCCTGGGCGGGAACCGTTTCTCCGTCAAGCGTCTTCAGCGGTATTTTCTTCCAAATCATGTTCCTTCATTTATATCAATGTTATAATAACGTTGCGACGGCGCTGATTGATATTTGTGTTGATAAATATATTCACCCGGGTTTGCAATAATTTGATTTGCCTCCGGCGGATGTCAGGCAGATAAGTATCAGTGCATGTAAACCACATATTTTTAATTAAATAGTCGCGAATCCGGCGATGAATTTTTTACTGTTATGGGACGGCAAACTGTAATTTATTTCAAAGGCGAAGTTATTTTTTTTAAATTGTACATTAAATTGCTTGTGTAATTAAAAATTAATAGTACCTTTACGCGGATTTTGATGAAAAACATGAGGTAATGTACCGGAAATTCGGAATTCGTGATTGTCCGGTAAATAATCGACTTCTTGAGACCGGATAGTTGTTATTATATAATATATATGTTAAGGGAGCGTACATTAGTTAAAGATCGATAC
>JAITDQ010000112.1 GCA_031282485.1 Tannerella sp.
GATGCTCCGGGAATGAATGCGGCAATTCGTGCGGTTACGCGCTCGGCTATTGCGAACGGAATAACGGTGAAGGGTATCTATCGTGGATATAAAGGTCTTATATCGAATGAAATTGAAGATTTTAAAACTCAAAATGTCAGTAATATCATACAACGTGGGGGCACGATTCTTAAAACAGCCCGCAGTGAGGAGTTTAAAACGCCCGAAGGGATGCAGAAGGCTTATGAGAATCTGTTGCTCCACAGAATGGATGCGCTGGTTGTCATCGGTGGCGACGGCACTTTGACGGGTGCACGCAGCTTTGCACAGAAATATAATTATCCGATTGTCGGCTTGCCCGGTACGATTGATAACGATTTGTACGGGACGGATACGACGATCGGTTATGATACGGCGTTGAATACGATTGTTGAGTGTGTCGATAAAATTCGCGATACGGCTTCGTCTCACGAAAGACTGTTTTTCATTGAGGTTATGGGACGTGATGCCGGGTTCCTTGCTTTGAACGGAGCGATTGCGTCGGGGGCCGAGGCGGCCATTATCCCGGAGATATCGTTGCAGAAAGACCAGCTGGCGGAGATGATTGAGACGGGTTTCCGCAAATCGAAAAACAGCAGCATTGTGCTTGTCGCCGAGAGTGAGATTACGGGCGGGGCTATGGGAGTTGCGGAGCGCGTGAAGACGGAATATCCGCAGTTTGATGTTCGCGTGTCCATATTGGGGCATTTGCAGCGCGGAGGTTCGCCCTCGGCGCAGGATCGTATTCTGGCGACACGTATGGGTGTTGCCGCAATAGATGCGCTCTTAGAGGATCAGCGGAATGTAATGGTAGGGATTCAGAACGATGAAATAGTGCTTGTCCCGTTTGCCAAGGCGATTAAAAACGATAAACCCGTGGATCCGAATTTACTGAATGTTCTTAAAATAGTTTCCATGTGAAAAAAAAGCGGCCTGAAAGCCGCTTTTTTATTTTAAAAACATATCTATCATTTGTTTGGCTGCGACGAACGAACTTATTTCGTTGTTTAAAACTTTCCGTTCCATTAGCGGGAGTTGTGTTTCTATCTCGCAGTTATGGTAGAACGTGTTCCGTAGCATTTCGTTTATGCTTTCGTACATCCAGTATTTGGCCTGTTCGTTACGTTTTTTATTGAAATATCCGCTGTTCCGGGTGTAAGAGATGTATTCGTTTATCATATCCCATACTTCCCGGATGCCGATCGCGTAATATCCCGAATAGGTCAGCACTTTGGGAATCCATCCCGATTCCGTGGGGGGGAACAGGTGCAGGGCGTTGCGGAAACTGCTTGCCGCCATTTTTGCCCGTTCGAGGTTGTCGCCGTCGGCTTTGTTTATCACAATACCGTCGGCCATTTCCATGATGCCGCGTTTGATGCCCTGCAATTCATCGCCTGTTCCGGCCAGCTGGATAAGTAAAAAGAAATCGACCATTGAATGAACGGCCGTTTCGCTTTGTCCGACGCCTACCGTTTCGACAAAAATCGTATCGAAACCGGCGGCTTCGCATAATATGATTGTTTCGCGCGTCTTGCGGGCGACGCCTCCGAGCGAACCGGCTGTGGGTGAAGGACGTATGAAGGCGTTTCGTTCCCTCGAGAGCGCTTCCATGCGGGTCTTGTCGCCCAGGATGCTGCCTTTGGAGCGTTCGCTGCTCGGGTCGATGGCAAGGACAGCCAGTTTGCGTCCCTGCCGTATGATATGCATGCCAAAGGAATCAATCGACGTGCTTTTGCCTGCGCCGGGAACGCCCGTGAATCCGATACGGACGGACAGCCCTGTGTGAGGCAGGCATTTTTCTATTATCTCCTGGGCTAATTGCTGATGTTCCTGTTTTGAACTTTCAATAAGCGTTACCGCCTGACTTAATATCGTTATATTTCCTTTTAAAATACCCTCCACATATTCCGTTACGGAATATTTATTTTTTCCCGGTATACGCTTGAAATAAGGGTTTACGGTCGGCGCAGAAACTCCTTTGTTAACCTTCAACCCTTTGTACACCGGATCATTTTCAGGATGTTCCATGCACACTTCCCTTATTTGTTTTTAATTGCGGTCACTTTAATCATGCGTACGGGGCCTTTGGGGTCATTGCATACGACATAGATGTCGTCCTCAATATTTGAATCAAGAAGTTCCTTTGCCTTAACGGTCACCCTGACGTTCAAAGATTCGCCGGCTTTGACGGTTTTGCCGCTGAGTTCCGGCAAATGGACGCGGCCGTCGTCGCTCGATACGCTGTGAAGTATCAAATCCGATTTGCCCGTATTTGTCAATATAAATTCCTTATTTGCCGTTCCGCCCAGTCCCAGAAATCCGGTTTTTACATTTTCGAACGCCAATTGATTGTTTTTGATTTCCAGATGCGGCGCGTTTACGCCCTGTAAGGGAGACAGTTGTTTGAAATCGTCAATATAATTTACCGTAGCCGTGATATTTCCGCTTCCGAGCAATTTGCCGTCCCGGTTTTTGATGTTCCATTTGAAGGAATCCTTTGTACGGCCTCTTTTTTCGGTCGTTTTTGTTCCGTCTATGATGACGGATATTTCTCCCGGCCATTCGGCTTTCAGGGAATCGGGAGCATTCACGGAAACGTATTCCGGGACATTTTCCCATGAAAAATAAACCGTTTCGGCATTATAGTTCTTGATATACATGGCTTTCCTGTTTGTTTTTTCAGGATTGAAGTTTTTGTATATCAAATCTTTTGCTTCTATGCCAACCCCTCCGACCGTGTCAATGTACGTAGCAAACGGGTCGCTCGGTTTCTCCACAACCGTTCCCGTGATTGTGAGTTTGTGGCGTTTGTAGCCGTTATCTTCATTCGTATAAACGGTTGCACTCTTATTAAAGTTGCCCAAGCGTCCTTTCGGGTTGAATGTGATGATGATAATCCCTTCCTGTCCGGGTTCCAGGGGCGTTTCCGTCCATTCCGGCTTCGTACATCCGCACGATGTCAGTATGCGGTTGACCGTAAGAGGGGCGTCCCCGGTATTTTTAAACTTGAAGATATGTTCTGCGTAACCGTCGTTTTCCCCTATTGTCCCGAAATCATGCAAAGCCTCTTCCGGCGAGAATACGGGGAGCTTCGGCGCTTCGTTTGCGTTTGCTTTCCCGACATTACCTTTTATTGTAAGCTGGACAGGGTCTGCATTTTCACAATACACGGCAACATTTGCGGAAAACGCACCGGCACGCCCTGCGGGATTATAGGCCACTTTTATTTCACCTGTTTTATTGGGCGCTATCGGGTCTTTTGTCCAGTCGGGCGTAGTGCAGCCGCATGAGGCCACGACCTGTTTTATGACAAGAGGGGCGGAACCGGTATTTGTTATTGTGAACGTGTGATTTGCGAGTCCTCCGTTTTCGGGTATGTTTCCGTAATCAAATTCGGTTTTGTCGACAGTAAATGTAGCTTTTACATTCGTTCCCGCGTTTTGGGCAAAAGTCATACAACTTACGGCTAAGAAAGCGATAAGTATACCCTTACAGTTTTTGACCTTGTTCATCTTTTGTTTTTATTGAGAAAGTAATCTGTTGTTACAAAGAGGTTTTCTTTGCTGTTATTTTGAAACAACGGTACCTCTTATTGTCAATATAAAACTTCCCGCCTTTCCGTTGCTGTATACGGATACCGTTTTTGTAAAAGGCCCGGGACGGTTTTCGGGGTCGTATGTCACCTTTATTTCCCCCGTTTTGCCGGGTGCAATCGGGTCCTTCGTCCAGTCGGGCGTAGTACATCCGCATGAGGCTACCACTTTGGTCACGACCAAAGCGATTTCGCCGTCATTCCTTATTTTAAATGTATGGGTTATGGGGCCACCTTTTTCGTTTATCTCTCCGAAATCATACACGGCGCTGTCTACTACTGCAATAGAAGCGTCTTTCTGCTGTGCCGACATAACGTTTACAGTCAGCAACATAAGTCCAAATACAAATAGAATACGTTTCATTTTTTTATTTTTTTTACTAATAATGTGGCAAAGGTAACGATTATTTATTATACGTTGTACCTTATAAGAGTTTATTTTTTCTTAATATATGTTTGGAATGTATACGGATACAAGTGTTTATCGTCATTTGGGAAGTTTTCCCGTTCCGTCATTATCCATTCATTTTCATTTATTTCCGGGAAAAAAGCGTCTGCATTTTCAAACGAATGATGAACCGATGTAACGTACAGTTTACCGGCCAAGTCAATTGCCTGACTGTAAATGCCGGCTCCGCCTATGATGAATACCTCTTCGGCAGGATATGCCTGTAATGCTTCGTTTAAATCGTTGAATACGATGCAGTTTTCGAATGATGCGTTTTTATTTTTCGTCAGAACGACATTTGTACGGTTCGGCAAAGCGCCTTTGGGCAGCGATTCGAACGTTTTCCGCCCCATGATGACCGTATGGCCGGTTGTTAATTCCCGGAACCGTTTCATGTCATTGGGTAATCTCCAGGGAAGACCGTTGTTTACGCCAATGGCTCTGTTTTCGGCGATTGCGACAATAATGGAAATCATTTTTTGCATGGAATTTTTTTTTACACGGATACGTCGCCTTTTATGTGCGGATGCGGATCATAATTGACCAGTTCAAAATCTTCATATTTGAAATCGAAGATGTTTTCTACATTCCGTTTGATCAACATTTGCGGTAAAGGGCGCGGGTCGCGCGACAGCTGTAATTTTATCTGCTCCATGTGATTGGTATAAATATGAGCGTCGCCCAGCGTATGGATGAAATCTCCCGGTTTCAACCCGGTCACCTGCGCTGTCATCAGCAGCAGCAGTGCGTACGAAGCGATGTTGAACGGTACGCCGAGAAATATGTCGGCGCTTCGCTGGTAGAGTTGCAGGCTCAGACGTCCGCCGGCTACGTAAAGTTGAAAAAACACATGGCAGGGTGGAAGTTTCATGTTCGCCAGATCTCCTACATTCCATGCACTCACGATGATGCGGCGCGAATCCGGATTTTCCTTTATCATACGTATCGCTTCACTTATCTGATCGATCGTTCCGCCTTTGCCGTCAGGCCAGGAACGCCACTGGTAGCCGTAAATATGCCCCAGATCGCCGTTTTCGTCAGCCCATTCATTCCATATACGAACGCCGTTATCCTGAAGGTATTTCACATTCGTATCGCCTTTCAGAAACCATAAAAGTTCGTGTATGATGGATTTGAGATGCAGTTTTTTTGTCGTAAGCAAAGGAAAGCCATCTTCCGGCTTAAAACGCATCTGATATCCGAATATACTGATTGTACCGGTACCTGTGCGGTCGTTTTTTTCTACTCCGTCCCGAAGGACATGTTCTAATAAATCCAGATACTGCTTCATATTTTTTTTTCATTTATGGCGCAAAGATAATAAAAAATTGTACATTTGCCGAACGGTATAATGAGGAATTATTCATAAATGGTACTCAACTTAATTTTATATACACACTATGAGAAAGATTTTATTGATGGCATCGATAGCGGTAATCCTGTTGTCATGCAAAAAGGAAGTGAAAAACGAACAGACGTTGTCGGGATTGAATACGAAGGATTTCGTGACGGAAGTAAACGGTAAAAAAACGGGATTGTATATCCTGAAAAATGCAGTCGGGCTGGAAGCCTGTATTACGAATTACGGCGGCCGTCTTGTTTCGTTGATGGTACCCGACCGGAATGGAGTGTTAAAGGATGTTGTCCTCGGATACGGCAGTATTGCCGGTTATCTGGCGTCGGATGGGAATTACGGAGCCTTGATCGGACGTTATGGGAACCGTATTAAAAATGGAGAGTTTACGCTTGACGGCGTGACGTATCAGTTGCCGAAAAATAATAACGGACATAGCCTGCATGGCGGCCCGAAAGGATTTCATACGCAAATATGGGATGCGGAACAGATTGACGGACAAACGCTTAAATTGACGTATTTGTCGAAAGACGGGGAGGCCGGTTTCCCAGGCAACCTGAATGTAACGGTCACATACAAACTGACGGATGATAACGCGATTGATATTCAATATGAGGCAACGACCGACAAACCTACGATTGTCAATCTCACGAATCACAGTTATTTTAATCTTTCCGGGAAGCTCGGCACCCAGATACTGGATCACTACATTTATATTAATGCGGATTCCATTACCGCCGTCGACGGGACGCTTATTCCCGTTGCGATAACGCCTGTGGACGGGACGCCGCTGGATTTGCGCCGGCCTGTTCTTATCCGCACCGGTATAGATGCGGACAATGAACAGATTGTCCTGGGAAAAGGCTATGACCATAACTGGGTCTTGAATACGAAAGGCAATATAAGTGCGCGCGCCGCTAAAGCTTATCACGACGGAAGCGGTATCGTTATGGATGTGTATACGAACGAACCCGGAATACAGTTTTACAGCGGTAATTTCATGGCGGTTGCCGATGCCGGCAAGCTTGGCGTAACATATCCTCACAGGGGCGCCCTCTGTCTTGAAACACAGCATTATCCCAACAGTCCCAACGAACCTTCTTTCCCGAGTACAACGCTCCGTCCGGGAGAAAAATATACCAGCCGCTGCATATATATGTTTAAGACGGTGAAGACGCCTGTTAATCAATGAACCGGCTGACGCGGAACTTTGGATTTACAAAAAAACTGTCGTATGAAATTATTTGAAAGTTTGACGTTTGTAATTGCCTGTGCATTTTTTACGGTCTGTACGGCTACGGCACAGAAGGTTGTAAAACTGTGGGAAGGGGAGCCGCCTGTGAGTAATGAGCTTACGGGCGCAGAGGTTGTCGGGGAAGGCAAAGCCTGGATAAACAATGTATCTGTCCCCGAACTGGAAATATATCTCCCGGAAAAAGCAACGGCTACGGGTATGGCGGTTGTTGTATGTCCCGGCGGCGGTTATTCCGGTCTGGCGTATGAACATGAAGGGTTAATGGTTGCCAAATGGCTTAATAAGGAAGGCATTGCAGCTTTTATCCTTAAATACAGGATGCCGAATAAACACAAGGGAGTGCCGTTGGACGACGCTCAGCAGGCTATCCGCCACGTGCGGGAGCATGCTGTCGGGTACGGCGTAAATGCATCAAAAATAGGAATATGCGGATTCTCTGCCGGAGGACATCTGGCTTCGACGGCTTCGACGCATTTTGCATCTGCCGGAACAAGTACGAGGCCGGATTTCTCGATTTTGTTCTATCCGGTGATAACGATGACGGAATTGACACACGGCGGTTCACGAAACAATCTGCTCGGCGACAACCCGTCAAAGGCGGATATTCACACGTTTTCCAATGAGAAACAGGTAAATGTAAATACGCCTCCGGCCATACTGCTGTTAAGCGACGACGACAAAGGCGTGCTTCCCGAAAACAGTTTGCTGTACTACGAAGCGTTGAAACGCAATAATGTTCCCGCCACCCTGTATATCTTCCCTACCGGCGGTCATGGATGGGGATTCCGGGAAAATTATGCATATCACAGCCAAATGACGGGACTGCTTTCCGCTTGGCTAAAGTCTTTACAGGATTAATTACAGAGGCAGCCGCCTGTTATAACAGGCGGTTGCTTTATCTTTTTACCGGACGAATAACCTTAAAAAATTCAACTGATGAAGCGTTATAAATTAAACAGAAAGTGTCTATATGCCATCGTTATCATATTTGGCATTGCGCTGCAAGGGTCGGTTTCTCAAAATATAGTGACCGTTTTCGGTCAGGAGAAAATAGAAAAGACCGACGAAGGGGAAGTTTTTCACAAGTTCAAGAAAGGACTGTTCCTTCCGGGGGCTGTGAACCCGGGAACACTGTTCAATGCCCAGGACATGATTGCCTGGATGTATGCTACCGGCAGGTATGTAACTCCACAGGCGGGAGATTCGCTGACTTATTCCTATCCGAATATGGTTCAAAACCGGGAACAGGCACAGGCGCGGGAGAGAATGATGAGAAACATGGGAATGACCCCTCCCGCTCAATGGAAATGGTCGGAAACGGAAGTCGATTCTGTGGGCGTATTTCGGAATCCGTTCCTGCGTTCGGCCTGTTTGTATACGGCTTACGAATCTCCGCGGGAACAGGTTTCCCTGCTGGAAACGACCGGCGGTACGCGGGTCTATATCAATGGATTTCCGCATGAAGGCGATCATTACGATTTCGGCTATACGCTGATACCGGTCAGGTTGAAAAAGGGATTAAATGAGTTTATACATACGCCGGGACGTTTCGGCCGCGTAGCTGCAAAATTAGTGAAACCGGACAAACCGGTCATGTTCACCAAACGCGATATGACCGTCCCGGATATCATTATCGGCGAAGAAGACCCGAAATGGGCGGCAATACGCGTGATAAACGCTACCGAAAAAACATTGCGCGGACTGACCGTACGTGCAACCCTTGCTTCGGGACAGCAGACAGAGCATAAAACCGATGATATCATGCCGCTCGCCGTACGGAAATTGAAATACCGGATACCGGCGGCAAAAAACGGCGTTGCAGGCGATGTGAATGTCACGCTGGAACTGCTGGATAAATCGGGTAAGGTGATAGACCGGACGGAAATTACGCTACGAAGCGTATCGCCTTCCACGTATCATGAGCGGACGTTCGTCAGCCGTATTGACGGCAGCGTGCAATACTACAGCGTGGCGCCGGCTGTCCGCAACACGCCCGGCGAAACGAAGGCCATGGTACTGTCGGTGCATGGCGCCGGCGTTGAAGCCCGGAGCCAAGCTCGGTCTTACAGTCACAAGGAATGGACGGATATTGTCGCCGCCACAAACAGGCGTCCTTATGGCTTTAACTGGGAAGACTGGGGACGGATAGACGCTCTGGAAACGCTTGAAGAAGCCAAAAGAGTGTTCCGTCCCGACCTCTCGAAAATCTATCTGACGGGACACTCCATGGGTGGTCACGGCACATGGGTTTTGGGAACAACCTATCCTGATAAATTTGCTGCAATCGCGCCCTGCGCCTCCTACCCCGACATAATCACTTACGGCCGCAGACCGGACGAGATGCACAGCGACTATCCGTTTTACAAAGCTTTCGAACGGAGCGCCAATGCCGGACGCATCCTGTCCATAATACAAAACCTGAAACAGTCGGGCGTCTACATCTTCCACGGCGACGCCGACAGGGTAGTGCCTACCGAACAGGCTCGTAAAATGCGCGGGATACTGGGTGAATTTCACCCCGATTTCTGTTATTATGAGTATCCCGGCGGCGAACACTGGTTTGGAAATATCAGCATGGACTGGCCGCCCATTTTCGAATTTTTCTCGCGTCATGCGATTCCGTCCCCGAAAGAGGTAAAGACGATTGATTTCCACACGGCTTCACCATCCGTTTCGGCCTCCGACTATTGGATCAGGGTGGAACAGCAGATTGAGGCATATCAGCTTACCAACGTAAAAGTCATGCGGGAAAAAGATACCGTATTCATACAAAACGCCGGGAATGTGGCGATACTGGAGCTTGACATCCCGTCGTCAGGAATAGACGCGGAAGCCGTTACCGTCTACGCCGGCAGTCAAACATTGCGTGTTCCGGGCAACCGGAAGGCGTTGTTGGAATTTGACGGCGAACGCTGGAGCATAAAGGAATCGTTAAACCTCAAACATAAATATTCAGGCCGTAACGGAGGCTTCAAACAGGTGTTTGACAACCATGTAGTTTTCGTTTACGCCACCGGAGGCAACCGTCAGGAGAACGAATGGTATCGCAACAAGGCGCGTTTTGATGCCGAAACATTCTACTACCGGGGAAACGGTTCGATAGATGTTATTCCCGATACGGAATTTTCCCTCTCCGGGTATTCAAACCGGAACGTCGTCATCTACGGAAACAAAAACAACAACAGCGCATGGCCGCTTTTGCTGAAAGATTGCCCGGTACAGGTAAGCAGGAATGAAATAAAAGCCGGGGACACGTCCTTTACCGGCGACGATTTGGGCGTATACTTTGTCTATCCGCACCCGGCAAACGACCATGCGCTGGTCGGCGTAATCGCCGGGACAGGTCTTCCGGGAATGCGTGCAACCTCGCCCAACAATTACATCTCCGGCATTACCGGTTTCCCTGACATCATGATTTACCGCGCCGACGTGTTACGCGACGGCCTTCCGGCCGTGGAAATCGCCGGTTTCTTTAATAATGACTGGACATTGACGAGGGAAGATATGTGAATTATTTACTACCTTTGTCGTGTCATTTAAAATAAAACGATATGGAAAACAGGATTTCAGATGTAGCGATGCAAGATTTTGCGTCTCTGCATGACGGAGAACAAATTCCGGGCATAACGTTCGATAAAGAGGGTAATCCCGCAGGTTGTTATACCGTCGAGGAGGTTCTCGACGAAATAGACCGTCAAGCCATTGAGCAATTCGGCGAAACGCATCGCGAAACGGTAAATGCCCGCCGCAAAAGATGGAACGAAGACGGGTTATGGCATTTCAGAATGTTGTAAACCGTCTGTTGCTTATTCGTTAGGCATTAGGCGGGTGAATTTCATCATAAATTTTGCGAAAATCGTGGCTCAGATGGAAATAATTCCTAACTTT
>JAITDQ010000132.1 GCA_031282485.1 Tannerella sp.
CCTGTTTTGAAATAAGGGCCTACCGGCGTTACGAAAACGAGAAACATGTATTCCGTCGAAGGTTTCACGCCGACCTGTGCGCCGGTTCCGATAAGCAGCGGACGGATATAAAGCGACGATCCGCTTTCGTACGGCGGGATGAAGCGCCGGTTAAGAAGGATGACCTTGCGTACCGCCTCTTCGAATTTCTCCAGGGGGAACTCTGCCATCATAATCGTGCGGCTCGACGCTTGGAGGCGTTTTGCGTTTTCATCCATGCGGAAAACGCGGATTTGTCCATCTTTTCCGCGGAACGCTTTCAGCCCTTCGAAGGCTTCCTGCCCGTAGTGCAGGCATGTCGCAGCGATATGAATATTCAACATCTCGGAAGATGATACTTCCAGCTCTCCCCATTTCCCGTCTTTGTAAAAACATCTTACGTTATAATCGGTTTTCATGTAACCGAAAGGCAATTCTGACCATTTTATATTTTCCATATTGTATAATTATTATTATGATTCTGCTTTTCAGGCCACAAAATTAATAGTTTTTTTCGATATTGTACTGTTTTTGAATCTTAAAATAATAAACTCCTGATATTTTGCTCGCCTTGGCAGGCAAAAGCCATTAAGGGATTTGTCAACGAACTACTTAACCATTCACTTCATTGAGCATTTCCGCGAGGCAGCGGCATGCGGTTTGTACATCCGGGATATTTTTTATTATCAGGCTGCGTTTTCCGGCCTGTTCGCGCAGATTGCAGTTTTTGGGATGACGCTGGATGTAGGAAAGGAGTTTGCCGAAAGCTTTGCTCTGGTAATAGGGACTTTCGTTGTTTTTGACAAGATGAATGTTCATCATGCTTTGTTTAAGGATGAGCTTTTCAAGCCCTAACTGCTTGCCGAGGCGACGCAACGATACAACACGGATCAGTTCTTCCCCTTCTTTCGGTATTGCGCCGAAGCGGTCTCGCAGACGGGCGATGAAACCGGACAGTTTGTCGTCGTCTTCTATGGCGTCGAGTTCGCGGTAGATGCTTACGCGCTCGGAATCGTTCGGTATATAAGTTGGCGGGAACAGCAGTTCGAGGTCGCTTTCAATAAATGTTTCCCGGACAAATTCGCGTTCCGTGTCCTGAGAGTTGACGTCGCCGGAAGCGTATAAATCGGCGAACTCGTCGGTTTTCAGTTCGGATACCGCTTCTTCGAGAATCTTCTGATAGGTTTCGTATCCGAGATCGGCGATAAATCCGCTCTGTTCGGCGCCAAGCATATTACCGGCTCCGCGGATATCGAGGTCTTGCAGGGCGATGTACATTCCGCTGCCAAGCTCGGCAAAGTTTTCGATTGCCTGCATGCGGCGGCGCGCTTCCGGGGTGATCGTGGAGAGCGGGGGCGAGAGCAGGTAACAGAACGCCTTGCGATTGCTCCGCCCTACCCGACCGCGCAGCTGGTGCAGTTCCGACAGCCCGAACTGGTGTGCGTTGTTTATTATAATCGTGTTTGCGTTCGGCACGTCGATGCCGTTTTCTATGATCGTTGTGGATATAAGAACGTCGTATTCGTAGTTGACAAAATCGAGGATCACCTTTTCCAGCTTTTCGGGTTCCATTTGCCCATGACCAATGGCAATGCGTGCGTCGGGAATCTCGCGGCGTATGCGGATTTCAATTTCAGGGATGTTGTGTATCCGGTTGTTGATAAAAAACACCTGTCCGTTACGGCTCATTTCAAACTCGATGGCTTCGCGGATGATGTCGGTGTTAAAGCGTTCTATCTCCGTTTGTATCGGATACCTGTTCGGCGGCGGCGTATGTATGTTACTCAGGTCGCGGGCGCCCATGAGCGAGAACTGGAGCGTGCGCGGGATAGGGGTCGCCGTCATCGTGAGCGTATCTACGCTTGTTTTCATTTGACGGAGTTTTTCCTTTACGGAAACGCCGAATTTCTGCTCTTCGTCGATTATCAAAAGTCCCAGATCTTTGAATTTAACGTCACTGCTCACCAAGCGGTGCGTCCCGATGAGGATGTCCACCGTGCCGTTGCGAAGCTGTTCCAATATCTTTTTTATTTCAGTGGACGTGCGTGCGCGGCTTATGTAATCAACTTTGCAGGGAAAATCCCGGAGCCGTTCCTTAAATGTTCGGTAGTGCTGGAAAGCAAGGACGGTGGTCGGTACAAGCACGGCCACCTGTTTGTTGTCTGCCACGGCCTTGAAGGCCGCGCGAATGGATATTTCCGTTTTTCCGAACCCGACGTCGCCACAGATGAGGCGGTCCATCGGACGTTCGCTTTCCATATCGGTCTTGACCTCGGCCGTAGCTTTCAGCTGGTCGGGCGTGTCTTCGTAAATGAAGCTTGCTTCCAGCTCGTCCTGCAGGAAACTGTCGGGACTGAAAGCAAAGCCTTTTTCGTTTTTCCGCTGTGCGTAAAGCCTGATAAGGTCGCGGGCGATGTCTTTTACTTTCTTCTTCGTACGGTCTTTCATCCGTTCCCATGCCCCGGTTCCGAGTTTGCTCAGCGTGGGAGGTTCGCCGTCCTTGCCTTTATATTTGGACAGTTTATGCAGCGAATGGATGCTGACGAAAATGATGTCGCTGTTTTTGTAGATTAATTTTACGGTTTCCTGCAGTTTCCCGTTCACTTCCATACGGACAAGCCCGCCGAACTGTCCGATGCCATGGTCAATGTGGACGATATAATCGCCCGCGGTAAACTGGTTAAGTTCTTTTAGCGAAAGGGTGATTTTACCGCTTCTTGCCTTATCGCTTTTCAGGTTATATTTGTGAAAACGGCCGAAAATCTGATGATCGGTGAACATGCATATCTTCAGCGTATGATCTGTGAAACCTTCATGCAACGTGTGGTTGACGGCGATAAAGGGGATATTGTCGCCCCGGTCGCTGAAAATATCGCGTATCCGTTCCGTCTGTCTGGAGCTGTCGGTCAGGAGGTAAAGCGTATAGCCTTCGGAAAGGATGTTTCCGAAAGATTCGCTTACCATATCGAAATTCTTGTGATACAGCGGCTGCGGGGAGGTTTCAAACCGTATCGCGGCGCCGGTCTGTTCTTTTCCGGCGGCATGGAAATGGATTTTGCGGAAACGGGTGACTGATGCCGTGAAAACGTCCGAGGTAATTAATTTTTTCCTCATGGCTTGAATATCGGCAAATCCTCCTTCGTCGCGGTTTACGGGCGTTTCGTTCCATAAACTTCCGATGCGTTCCGTGCACCATGCCATATCCCGGCACAGGAACAGGGCGCTCGCGGGCAACAAATCGAGCAGCGAAGAATCCGATTCGTTATGTTTGCTGATTTCCGGTATGATGTGGACTTCCTCCGTTTTGTTCATCGAAAGCTGTGTCTCGACGTCGAAGACACGGATTGTTTCGACTTCATTCCCGAAGAAATCAATGCGGAAAGGATATTCGCCGGAGAACGAAAAGACGTCGACGATGCTGCCGCGCAAGGCATACTGTCCGGGTTCGTAAACATAGTCGGTCTGTTCGAATCCGTAACCGTCGAGCACGTCGGAAACAAACATCGGGTCTATTTTTTCGCCGGTGTGAATCGTCAGCGTATTTTCCCGCAATACTTTTTTCGACAGGACTTTTTCGGCGACGGCGTCGGGATATGTGACGATGATGCACGAAGGATTTTCGTCCTGAAGCACGCCCAGCGTCTCGGTGCGCAGTATCTCGCTGGCCGGGTCTGTATGGCCGTATTTGATATGGCGGTGATAGGCGGAGGGGAAAAAGTAAACGCCCTTCCCGTTCATCAGCTGCATCAGGTCGTTGTAGAAATACCCGGCGTCTTCCGGGTCGTTTTGCATGCAAAAAAAGACGCCGCCTTTTTTTTCAAAAACGGAAGCGGTCACGACAGCTGCGCCCGAGCCGTTAAGCCCCGTCAAAAGGATGTTGCGTTCGACGTCGCTTTCCAGCAATGACACCGTCGCGCTTACGTGCGGATGAGTTTGATAGATGGATTTTATCTCCTGTATGTCCACGGATTACTTATACTCCTTTTTTAAGCAGTTCGTCAAAATAAGCGATTGTTTTTTTCAGCCCGTCTTCCAGTTTTACTGCGGGTTTCCAGCCGTTCAGTTTTTCAAAAGCCAGGGAGATATCCGGTTTGCGCTGTTTCGGGTCGTCCTGCGGCAACGGTTCGAAGACGATTTTGGAAGCCGACCCCGTGAGCCGTATGACTTCCGTCGCCAGTTCGAGCATGGAAAACTCCCCGGGATTGCCGATGTTCACAGGCCCGGTGAAATCATCTCCCGTATTCATCATCCGTATCATCCCTTCGACGAGGTCGTCAATGTACTGGAAGCTGCGGGTTTGCATCCCGTCGCCGTAGACGGTCAGGTTTTTCCCCGTCAGCGCTTGGACGATGAAATTGGACACCACGCGTCCGTCGTTCCTGTCCATTCGCGGACCGTACGTGTTGAAAATACGGATTATCTTTACCCGTATATTATGCTGGCGGTGATAATCCATGCAAAGCGTCTCGGCTGCACGTTTGCCTTCGTCATAGCAGGAACGTATGCCTATCGGGTTCACGTTTCCCCAGTACGATTCGACCTGCGGGTGAACGGTCGGGTCGCCGTAGACTTCGCTTGTAGAGGCGTGCAGGATTCTGGCATTTACGCGTTTTGCCAGCCCGAGCATGTTCAGCGCCCCGTAGATAGACGTTTTAAGGGTCTTAATCGGATTATACTGATAATAGACCGGCGAAGCGGGACATGCAAGGTTGAAAACCTTGTCCACTTCGGCATAATAAGGTGTCGTCACATCGTGGCGCACCAGCTCAAACCGGTCGTTGCCAAGTAAATGACGGACATTATTTTTATTCCCCGTGAAGTAATTGTCGATACATATCACATCACAGCCTTCACTTATAAGCCTGTCGCACAAATGCGAACCGATAAAACCGGCACCTCCGGTAACTAATACTCTTTCCATATTACATATTATATATAAAACACCACAAAAGTAATTCTTATTTTTTAATTGTTAAATTTATTCCGGGAAGTATTTTACAAATACGTGTATTTTTGTGTATATTTGCCGCTGTAATTTAAAAATGTGTATGTATGAAAAAGGAATTATTTATTTGCGGTTTAACCGCACTGATGATTTGTGCAGCATCCTGTAAAACACAGGAGAAAGCTGCCGCGAAGCTGACGGAAAAGTATTGGAAGCTGACGGAACTTTCCGGCGAACCGGTTGTCACGCCCAAAGGCGGAAAGGAAGCTCACATGATTCTTAAAAAAGAAGACAACCGTATAAACGGAAACAGCGGATGCAACACCTTTAACGGCATCTATACCCTGAAAACGGGTAACAGGATTGCATTTTCGCAAATGACGTCAACCCTGATGATGTGCCTGAACATGGATACGGAAACAAAGATGAAACAGGTTTTTGAAACGGCGGATAATTACGCCATATCCGGCGATATACTCGTGCTGAACAATGCGGACGG
>JAITDQ010000136.1 GCA_031282485.1 Tannerella sp.
CGCTTTCCATCATCAATCCATTACCTGTCCGTGATTTTCCGCCATTCGCAACATCCGGTCATATTCTTCGGGCGAGAGATCCTGAAAATAATAATTTTTAGGGTTGACATGACTCCCCTTGTATATAACTTCATAATGAAGGTGCGGCCCTTTTGATTTGCCGGTATTTCCCACCGTTGCAATAAACTCCCCGCGTGAAACTTTCTGACCGACCTTTACTTTGTACTTGTCGATATGCCCGTACAGGGTTTTGTAATCATATCCGTGATCAATAATGATGCAATTGCCATAACCCTGTTTCCAGGCAGCGTGTATAACCGTCCCGTTACCCGTGGCATAAATTTCCGTCCCTATGTTGGCCGTAAAATCCATCCCTGCGTGAAACTTGGGAATCAGATAGAATGGATCTATACGCATCCCGTAACCGGAGGCCATGTGTTTAAGTTCTTTGTCGGAAACGGGTTGAATAGCCGGGATACAGCGTATTTTGTCCTCCATATCTTTGCCGAGGGCGATTAATTCTTCCAGCGAATTGGACTGTATATAGAGCTGTTTTTTAAGGATATCCATTTTCCGGGTTGTCTCTTCGACGAGGTCGGAATTGGGGAAACCTTTCAGATGCTCGTAACGGTTTGAGCCTCCGAAACCGGATTTCCGTATGGACATCGGTATCGAATCGGCCTGAAAAACGGCGCGATACAGATGTTCGTCCCTTTGTTGCAAATCTTCCAGTACATCATTTGCCAGATCAAGCTCTTTCATAAGTATGTCATACTGAATCTGGAGCAACCTGTTTTCTTTCCTGAGCAGCGCTTCCAGCGGGGAATCGAAGAGATACATAAACGCAAAAAAAACGCCTGTGCCAATCAGCAGTCCCCAACTCAAATTCTGCAAAACAACCGCGAAACGATCTTTGGCGGAAGGATAAATCCTCTCGTATTCAAGCGTCTTAGGGTTGTATAAGTAATATGTTTTCCGTAATCTGAAAATTCCCATGTAATACCTTCACTTTAAAAATTTCTGCTACATTTTAGTGCAAAATTAATTATTTGCAGTACTTTTGCAAACCGTTTTTAAATAATTAACAATATATCAACTATACGAGTATGCTTACAGCGAAAGAAATCAGGGAATCATTCATGCAGTTTTTTGCATCGAAAAATCACCGGATCGTACCTTCGGCGCCCATGGTGATAAAGGGTGATCCGACATTGATGTTTACCAATGCCGGCATGAATCAGTTTAAAGATATTATCCTTGGTAACGCGCCGGTCAGATACCCGCGCGTCGCCGACTCGCAAAAATGCTTGCGCGTCAGCGGAAAACATAACGACCTCGAAGAAGTCGGACATGACACGTATCATCATACCATGTTCGAGATGTTAGGCAACTGGTCGTTCGGCGATTATTTCAAGGAAAAAGCGATCGAATGGGCGTGGGAATACTTGGTTGACACGCTGCATCTTGATCCCGGACGACTTTATGTGACGGTCTTCGAAGGCAGTCCTGCGGAAAAACTGGAACGCGACGACGAAGCCGCCGGATTATGGGAGAAATATCTCCCGGCAGATCATATCCTGGAAGGAAACAAAAAGGATAACTTCTGGGAAATGGGCGATACCGGCCCGTGCGGCCCGTGCTCGGAGGTGCACATCGACTTGCGTTCCGCAGAAGAACGTAAGGCCGTCCCGGGCGCTGCGCTGGTAAATAAGGATAATCCGCTCGTGATAGAGATATGGAACCTTGTGTTCATGCAGTATAACCGTAAAGCCGACGGCTCGCTCGACCCGCTTCCGAACAGGGTGATTGACACGGGAATGGGTTTCGAACGCCTGTGCATGGCATTACAGGGCAAAACGTCAAACTACGACACGGATGTATTCCAGCCCGTTATACAGGCGATTGCGGATATGACAGGCTCCGTATACGGTACGGACAGCCGGAAGGATATCGCGATGCGTGTCGTGGCCGACCATATCCGGACGATTGCGTTCTCAATTACCGACGGGCAGTTGCCGTCAAATGCCCGTGCCGGATATGTCATACGCCGCATCCTGCGCCGCGCCGTCCGTTACGGATATACATTCCTCGGACGCAAAGAGGCCTTTATGTACCGTCTGCTCCCCGTTCTCATCAATACGATGGGGGACGCTTACCCGGAACTGATCGCTCAACAGGAACTGATTGGCAAGGTGATGAAAGAAGAGGAAGATTCGTTCCTGCATACGCTCGAAACAGGCATCCGCCTGCTTGATAAAAAAATAGAAGAAGCGAAAGCAGCGGCGCAGCAGACCCTGACCGGAACCGATGCGTTCGTGCTGTACGACACCTACGGGTTTCCGTTAGACCTTACGGAACTCATCCTTCGCGAGAACCGTATGAATGTTGACATCGAAACATTCAATGCGGAGATGCAAAAACAGAAAGAACGTGCGCGTAATGCGGCGGCGGTCGAGACGGGCGACTGGACGGTTATCAAAGAGGGTGATACCCGGTTTGTGGGATATGACGTGTTCGAATGTGATGCGGAGATACTGCGCTATCGCAAAATCAGGCAGAAAAATAAGGATTTATATCAGATTGTACTGGACCAAAGCCCGTTTTATGCGGAAATGGGAGGCCAGGTTGGCGACACCGGCCTGCTTATTTCGCCGAACGGCCAAACGACGGACATCATCGACACGAAACGCGAAAACAACCTCCCGGTACATATTGTTCAACACCTGCCGGAGGACGTTACCGTCCCGTTTACCGCAAAGATAAACAAAGAGATGCGTATCCGTTCCGAATGTAATCACTCCGCAACGCACCTCCTGCACGAAGCCTTGCGCGAGGTTTTAGGCACGCACGTGGAGCAGAAAGGCTCGTATGTTTCGCCCGAATCGCTCCGCTTTGACTTTTCTCATTTTCAGAAGGTGACGGACGAGGAAATACGCGAGGTGGAAATGATCGTAAACCGCAGGATACGGGAAAACGTCCCGCTCGATGAACATCGCCGGGTGCCTCTTGCGGAAGCGAAAAACATGGGTGCGATGGCGCTGTTCGGAGAGAAATACGGGGAGGAAGTCCGCGTCGTGCGTTTCGGTTCTTCAATCGAATTTTGCGGCGGGACGCATGTTTCGTCAACGGGCGTGATTGGGTCTATGTATGTCGTGAGCGAGAGTTCCATTGCTGCGGGCGTGCGCCGGATAGAGGCCGTTACTGCCGAAAGCGCAAATAAACTGTTCTTCCATGCACAGGACGTAATCCGCGAATTGCGCGCCATGTTCAACAATGTGCCGAACCTGCCCATGACGATACGGAAATCCATTGAGGAAAATGCCGAACTGAAGAAACAGCTGTCTGATTACCTGAAAGAAAAAATCGTCTCGCTGAAAAAGCATATCCTGTCGCATGCAATAGACCGGAACGGCGTCAAACTTCTTATATTCAAAGGCAACGGCAACCTTGATGCCTTCAAAGATATCGCGTTTCAGGTAAAGGGAGAGTTTCCCGCAGAAGAAAAAGTCTTCTTTATTGCCGGTCTGGAAGACGGCGAGAAATGCGGATTGGTCATCATGATGAGTGATTCGCTGGTCGCCGAAGGCATTAACGCCGCAAACCTCATCAGGGAAGGCGCAAAATTCATTCGCGGCGGCGGCGGCGGACAACCCCATTTCGCTACCGCAGGCGGAAAAAACAAAGACGGGTTAAGCCCGGCCATTGATGCAATCCTCGATGCCGCAGGACTTACCTGACGCGATTCCTGCGGTATAATGCTAAAAGAAACAGGCTATGATCGTAATAACCAAAGATATTGCAGCGGAACTCGGAGCTTATTTGTCGTCGCACAGGCACGACAGGGTGTTTGTGCTGACCGACGTAAACTCCCGTGACAAATGCCTCCCGCTTCTGGAAACGGCTCTGGCCGCCGGAATCCCCGGAATCCCCGGCGCCGGCCGCCGCGAAACGTCCCCGTCCGGCGACGTCAGGTACATAACAATCGAAGCAGGCGACACGCATAAGGACATAAAACAGGTAGCGGCGATATGGGATGTTTTGTCGAAAAACGGAGCCTCGCGCAATTCCCTGCTTGTCAACGTCGGGGGAGGAATGGTGACCGACCTTGGCGGATTTGCGGGCGCAACGTTCAAACGCGGGCTGCACAACCTCAATATCCCCACCACGTTAATGGCATCCGTAGATGCCGCCGTCGGAGGCAAAACCGGAATTAACTTCAACGGACTGAAAAACGAAATCGGCGCATTTTATCAACCGGACTGCGTAATGATTGACTGCACATTCCTGAAAACGTTAGACCGCGACAACCTCCTTTCGGGATATGCGGAAATGATAAAACACGGGCTGATAAGTAACCGGGAATCATTCGACGAAGTCCTGACGTTCGACATCGAACGTGAGGATTTGGACATCGACAGGTTAAATGATCTGGTCGGCACATCCGTCAAAATAAAAGAGCGAATCGTAACGGACGACCCGAAAGAGTTCGGAATCCGCAAAGCCCTCAATTTCGGCCACACCGCGGGACACGCGCTGGAAAGCCTTTCCTTCTCCCGGCAAAACCCGATACTTCACGGCCACGCCGTAGCCGCAGGAATCATAAGCGAATTATACCTGTCGCATAAAACATGCGCCCTGCCGGTAAAAATCCTCCGGCAGGTCACAAATTTCATCAAAGAACACTACCCCGCGTTCACATTCAGCTGCGACGACTACGATACGATTTACGAATATATGACGCACGACAAGAAAAACGAAGGCGGACACATCTGTTTCACGCTGTTGGGAGACATCGGCGACATACGCATTAACCGTATCATAAAAAAAGACCTCATCCTCGAATCGCTGGATTTTTACCGCGAAAACATGTACTGAAAACTTTATGACTTACCCGTTTATGCAGAGGCATGTACGTTTTCGATTTACATAAAGTATGCACAGAAAATTGCGATGTTTGGAGTTGTTTCGGGAATTTTTATTATTTTTGTCCTCTGTATTTCGAAGATGGAAGATTTATAAATAAAAATATGTTGTACAGATGAGAAAAGTATTCATGTCCCTGTTTGTTGTGTTGCAGGTTGTTGCGGTTGCCTCTGCGCAGAAAAAACCGCCCAAATGGGTAGAGAAAGTATCCAGGGCGATCATAACCGTTGAAACGACTACCAAAGAAGGCCTATCCAAGACCGGCAACGGATTTTTCATTCAGGAGGACGGCGAAGCGGCGGCGGCGTATGATTTGTTTATCAACGCGGAAAAGGCGGTGGTGACAACGGCCTCGGGCGAAAAACTGCCGGTCACGCACATATTGGGAGCGGACGATATGTACGGGGTCATCCGTTTTAAAGTTGCCGTACCCAAAAAAACCGCTTTCCTGACCCAGACAAAAACAGTGATTCCGTCAGGTTCCACCGTCTGTATCCCGCCCTCGAAAGAAGTAAAGGGACTGACACAGGGGGCGATCTCGGAAATAACAAAAGTAAACAGCTCTTATGATTATTACAAGATCGAGATGCCGCTTCCCAAATCGCAGGAAAGCTATCCGCTGCTGAACGAAAATGGGGAAGTTTTCGCATTAACGCAGGCGGATGCCTCCGGGAAGGGGAAAACTTACGGCATATCGGTTGCGTACATAAAAAGTCTGCAGATAGCTTCCATGGATTTGTTTAAACGCACGTATTCGGACATAGGGATACGCAAAGCCTGGCCACAACAGGTGGAAGACGCGCAGATAACGCTGCTGCTCTACGCATCGAGGGAAGATGCCCCTGCATACCTTCAGACATTGAGCGATTTTATCTCGGCATTTCCCAATCATGCGGAAAGCTACGTGAACCGGGCGTCGCACTACGCTTATTACCGGAAAGAACTGTCTCCGAGCGAAAACGAACAGCTTAATATGCTCGACCTGGCATGGGCAGACCTGGAAAAAGCCGAAAAACTGACAAAAAACAAGGGAGAGGCCTGTTTTAATAAGGCGAAACTCATTTTCGGAATAGCCTCGAACGACAGTACGCTGCGGCACAAAGACTGGAATGTGGAAAACGCAGCGGCATACCTGAGAAAAGCAATCTCCGAGGAAGACCTTCCCGCGTACCGCCAGTTGGAAGGCGACATCGCTTTCTACAGAGGCGATTACGAACAGGCTTATCATTCGTATTCCATCGTAAATCGAAGCCCGGTTGCATCCGGTTTATCCTATTACCTCGCGGCAAAAAGCAAGCAACAGGCGGGCGGCGGCTTCAATTATCTGGAAGTCATATCGCTGCTCGACAGCGCCGTTGCTCGAAGTCCCAATGCCGAAGCCCAGGGATACCTGCTCGAAAGCGTAGAGCTGAAAATGCAGACGGGACTTTACGAGCAGGCGGTCAAAGATTATGACAGATATTACATGCTGACCGGAGGCAGCGTCGGCGACGGGTTTTATTATTATCGCGAACAGGCAAAATTTCGTGCGAACGACCTCGACGGTGCACTGAAAGATATCGAAAAAGCCATTTCCCTCGACGGGGAAAATGCCGTTTATCATGCGGAAATGGCTTCCGTCCGTTTGCGGCTGAAAGACCCGGCCAAAGCGCAGGAATGTGTGGAAAAAGCAATCGCGCTGGATCCGGAATTTGCCTCCGCCTACCGTATATTGGGCATTTGCCTTATCCGTCAGGATAAAAAAGACGATGCCTGCAAAAACCTCGAAAAAGCGAAAGAATTAGGCGACCCGGTAGTCGATAAACTGATAAAGGAAAATTGCAATTAGCCGGCCTGCAACTTCCGGCTACCTACCGGATGATGTAACGGGCTACTAAATAATTAAAAATTAAAAGTTTGGAAAGATGAACGAAACAAAGACAATGAACATGGCGGCAAATAACATACGTATCCTTGCCGCATCAATGGTAGAAAAAGCGAAATCCGGGCATCCGGGCGGATCAATGGGTGGAGCCGATTTTATAAACGTGCTGTATTCCGAGTTCCTGAACTATGACCCGGAGAAACCCGGCCATCCTTACCGCGACCGGTTTTTCCTCGATCCGGGACACATGTCCCCGATGTTATATTCAACGCTCGCGTTAGCCGGTTTGTTACCGGTGAAGGAACTGGAAGGCTTCCGTCAATGGGGAAGTATGACGCCCGGACACCCGGAAGTAGACGTCCTGCATGGAATAGAAAACACATCCGGCCCGCTCGGACAGGGTCATGCAATGGCTATCGGCGCCGCCATTGCGGAACGTTTCATGACGGCACGCTTCGGGGAATGGATGGCGCATAAAACATACGCGTATATTTCCGACGGAGGCGTCCAGGAAGAAATCTCGCAGGGCGCGGGACGTATCGCCGGCCACCTTGGGCTGAACAACCTCATCATGTATTATGATTCGAACAACATACAGCTCTCGACGAGAGTCGACGAAGTAAACTCGGAAGATGTGGCGGCCAAATACAGGGCATGGAACTGGAATGTCATCACCGTAGACGGAAGCGCTGTCGACGAAATACGAAATGCGCTGAAAGAGGCAAACGCCGAACGGAACCGCCCGACCATCATAATCGGCAGAACCGTCATGGCAAAAGGCGCCGTCGATGCAACCGGCAACAGCTATGAGAATACGATCTCTACACACGGACAGCCCTTATCCGCCGCAGGAGCCGACTTCGACGCTACCATAAAAAATCTTGGCGGCAACCCGGCCAACCCGTTTACTGTCTTCCCGGAAGTACAGGCCTTGTACGCCGGACGCCGGAATGAGCTGAAACAATGGGCGCAGGAAATAGCCGGGAAAGAAACGCATTTCCGTGAAGAAAATGCCGGACTTGCCGGGAAATTAGATTTGTTCCTGAGCGGTAAGACGCCTGATATTGACTATTTATCCGTCGAAATGAAGGCAAATATCGCAACACGCGCCGCATCGGCCACGATGTTGGGCATCTATGCAAAACGGGTTGAAAACATGATTGTGGCATCGGCCGATTTGAGTAACTCCGACAAAACGGACGGATTTCTCAAACATACAAAAGCTTTTGAGAAAGGCGATTTCACCGGCCAGTTCCTCCAGGCAGGCGTAAGTGAACTCACAATGGCCTGTATCATGAACGGCATGGCATTGCACGGAGGCGTGATTCCCGCTTGCGGGACGTTCTTTGTGTTCTCCGATTACATGAAACCGGCGGTACGCCTTGCCGCGCTGATGCAGTTACATGTGATATACGTATGGACGCACGATTCGTTCCGGGTCGGGGAAGACGGGCCTACGCATCAACCGGTCGAACACGAAGCGCAGATACGCCTGCTGGAACACCTGAAAAATCATCACGGCAAACGTTCGGTGGTCGTACTCCGTCCGGCGGATGCGGAAGAAACCATCTTTGCATGGAAAGTCGCCGTAGAAAGCAACCGTCCCGTCGCCCTTATCCTGTCGCGCCAGAACATCAACAACCTGCCGGCAGCAAGCGGCAACCGTCGCATGGAAGCCCAACAAATCACAAACGGCGGATACATCATCCGTGGCGGCGACGTTCAGCCCGATGTGGTTCTGCTGGCAAGCGGTTCGGAAGTGGCTACACTGGTCGAAGGCGCTGAGAAACTTGTCGACGAAGGCGTCAAGGTGCGCATCGTATCGGTTCCGTCCGAAGGCCTGTTCCGCGACCAGACTGCGGAATATCAGGATAGTGTATTGCCCCGCGGCGTTAAACGTTTCGGTCTGACATCCGGTTTGCCCGTAACCCTGCAGGGGCTTGTCGGGGATAACGGATCCATACACGGTATGCCAAGCTTCGGCTATTCCGCGCCATACAAGGTTTTAGACCGGGAACTGGGTTTTACGGGAGATAATGTATATACATTAGTTAAAGAACTGTTAAAATAATAAGGCAAAATGACGGGCCGGATTGCTTCACCCTTCGAGTTCGTAATGACGGAGACACGTTTTTTGTTGTTGCAGACTTGTAATAACCCGCTTCGGGCGGATCAGGCATCATGCTCCGGGCGGATCACACACCATGATCCGAGGGGATCACACATCATGATCCGAGGGGATCATACATCGTGATCCGAAGGGATCATACATCGTGATCCGGGCGGATCGGACATCATGATCCGCAGGGCGGAGCAATCCGGACAGCGTCATTGTAAAGCGTTTCGAGATATCCTCGACACGTAATATTAACCTCATAAACAAAATGAATTTTACAAATACAACCATAGGATTAGCAAGCGACCATGCCGGTTTTGAATTTAAAGAGTTCATCAAAAAACACCTCGAACAAAGAGGGTTAAGTTACATTGATTTCGGCGCCGGTTCGACCGAAAGGAACGATTATACCGACTACGCCCATCCGTTGGGAAAGGCGATAAAAAACGGGGAGATAGAGCTGGGTATTGCGTTATGCGGTACGGGAAACGGTATGGCTATGACCCTCAACAAATATGCCCCCGTACGGGCAGGACTTGCCTGGACTGTCGACATCGCCAAACTCGTCAGCGCACACAATAAAGCCAACGTACTTGTTATCCCGGCCAGATTCGTAACGCAGGACGAAGTGACCCGAATTGTCGATGCATACTTGGACACTCCGTTCGAAGGCGGCCGTCATCTGGAACGCATCAATAAAATCACAACGGGAGTTTAGAGATGAAACAAATGAAGACAAACTACAAAAAACTGAATCAAAAACAATTGGTGCAATTGTTTGGTGATTATCATCGGTTAACAACCGACAGCAGTCCTTTTTGTTTTTTGCTGGGCGCCGGCGCATCGGTCAGTTCCGGTATACCTACCGGATGGGATCTGTCGAAACGATGGTATAAGGAAATCAAAGACGTGCAGGATGAACCGGAAGACTGGATGAAGGAGATTACCGACCGGAATGTAGGCGAATACTATACCCTTCTGTATGAAAAAAGATTTTGCGCTAAGCCCGAATTGGGTTATGATGAATTTAAAACGTTGATGGAAGGAAAAGAACCGGGACTTGCTTATGCTATTCTCGTCCAGATTCTGACAAAAGAAGTACATCGTTTTGTGATCACGACCAATTTCGATTACTTGGTTGAAGATGCCATACGAATGTACACTTCTCAAAAACCGTTTATTGCCGGACATGAAACGCTGGCAGGTTTTATTTCCCTGCGATCCCGGAATCCTACGGTCATTAAAATACACCGCGATTTACTCCTGCATCCGATGAATACCGCGAAGGAAACTGCCGAACTGAAAGAAGAATGGAAAAAGGCGTTGGCGCCTTTGCTGAAACAGTTTCACCTGTTAGTAATCGGTTATGGTGGAAATGACGGCAGTTTGATGGGGTATTTGGAGGAAATGAAAAATGAGAGGTTGCCGTTATATTGGTGTATCCTTCAAGGTAGCGATTTGAATCCGAAAATCGAAAAGTTGCTTACGGAAGACGATAAAATCGTCGAAATAGAAAATTTTGACAGTTTAATGTTTGCGTTGCAGAACGAATTGAATTTCGATATATTCAGGGATTTGGATAAACCGAACGTGCATCCTTTCGTGGAAGCGGCAAAAACGAGAATCGTAAATCTGGATAACGAACGAACGAAATTAGCTTCTCAATGGAAGGAGAACAAAATGACTGCCGAGACGGTTCCCGATACGGTAAAGAATATATTCAGCGGAGGAGTTTCCAAAATCTTACTCGACGCCAGTCAGGAAAAAGACAACCGTAAAAAGGAAGAAATCTACCAAAACGGATTGAAAGCTTATCCTGAAAATGCCTATTTGCTGGAAGATTATGCCGAATTTCTTTATGATATAGGCAGAACCAAAGAAGGCGCTGAAAAATATCAACAGACGGTAACCATCAAACCGGACAAGCAGGAGGCGTATTATAATTGGGGAACCTATTTGGGTAACCTTGCCCAAACGAAAACAGGCGACGAAGCCGAAGCGCTGTACCGCGAAGCGTTTGAAAAATATCAACAGGCGGTAACCATCAAACCGGATTGCCATGAGGCGTATTATAATTGGGGAATCGATTTGGGAAAACTTGCCCAAACGAAAACGGGCGACGAAGCCGATGCGCTGTACCGCGAAGCGTTT
>JAITDQ010000151.1 GCA_031282485.1 Tannerella sp.
GTACTCGCGGCGGCGCTTGAAAAGGGCGGTAATTACGCCGATTTGTTTTTTGAACATACGTTTTCGAACAATATCAGCCTCCAGGACGGGGCAGTCAACCGCACTTATTCGAATATTGATTTCGGAATGGGCGTAAGGGTTGTTTCCGGCGACCAGACAGGATATGCTTACGTCGAAAATGTCACGCTTGAAGATATGGTCAACGCGGCACGCACGGCAGCGCGTATAGCAAATGCCGGTGCAACGCCGGCGCCGGCCGCCTTGACGGAGATAAAGGTGAAAAACAACATGTATGATATAAAAACTACGTGGGAAGATGTAGCCGTAAACACCAAAATGCCGTATCTGCAACGGATTAATGACAGGATGTTTGCGGCAGACAGCCGTGTGGCAAAGGTAGCGGCCTGGTTTAACGACAGTACTTCACACATCATGTTCTGCAGTTCCGAAGGCCGGTATTACTACGATTACCGCCCAATGGCCATTATCGGCGCACAGTGTATCATGATCGACGGCGAACGTACGGAAAGCAACAGCTCGTCACGGGCTTTACGCATGGGAGCGGAGTTTCTTACCGGCGAACTGATTGATACGATTGTGGACGAAGCTATCGAAAAGACGTCCATCCTGTTCCGCGCCGTCAAACCCAAAGGCGGCGAGATGCCTGTCGTAATGGGAGCCGGAGGGTCGGGCATATTGCTTCACGAAGCGATAGGACATGCTTTCGAAGCCGACTTCAACAGGAAAAATACGTCGATTTTCGCCGACAAACTGAACAGTAAAGTCTGCGATACGAACATAAATATCGTCGACGACGGCACAATCCCGTTTAACCGCGGGGCAGTCAATATCGACGACGAAGGCGTCGAAGGACAGAAAACGTACATCGTCCGCGAAGGAATGTTGACAAGTTACCTGCACGACCGCATAAGCGCCGGGTTCTACGGCGTCGAGCCGACGGGTAACGGACGGCGCGAATCGTTCCGCTGCATACCGATACCGCGCATGCGCGCCACATACATGGAAGCCGGAAAATACAGCGAAGAAGAAATCATCGCTTCCGTGAAAAACGGCGTATACGTGTCGAATTTCACAAACGGACAGGTGCAGATTGGCGCCGGCGACTTCACATTCTTCGTCAAAAACGGTTACCTCATCGAGAACGGGAAACTTACACAGCCGATTAAGGATATAAATATTATAGGAAACGGACCGAAAGCGCTGGCCGACATCACCATGGTCGGTTCAAACTTCAAAATGGATGAAAGTTCGTGGACATGCGGCAAAGACAGCCAGTCATGTCCCGTTACGCTCGGTATGCCGTCGGCGTTAGTCAGTAAACTTACAGTAGGAGGAGAAAGTTAAATATGATAACAAATAAACAGAAAGAACTGGCCCGGTGGGCTATGGAATACGCCCTTAAAAACGGTTGTCAAAGCGTGCGCCTGAGTTTATACAACAATTCGAGCGCATCGTTCGAAATACGCGATATGAAGATTGACAGCCTGCAGCAATCGACCGAAAACGGGCTTTCGATACAGCTCTTTGTCGACGGCCGCTTCGGTTCCATTTCGACAAACCGCCTTGACAAAAAAGAACTTGAACGATTCATCGAAAACGGTATCGAATCGACCCGCTATCTGGCGGAAGACAAGGCGCGTACCCTGCCCGACGCAGACCTGTATTATAAAGGCGGAGGCGCAGACCTCCAGCTCTACGACAACAGGTTCGGCAGCATACAGCCGGACGACAAGGTGGCGCTCGCAATGAAGGTTTGTGATGAAATCACGGGCAAAGACCGTCGCATCGTATCGTCAGGCTCTTCGTATTCCGACGGCGACAGTTTCAGCTATCGCCTGGCGAGCAACGGTTTTGAAGGCGAATCGTCAAACTCATATTTCTCGCTCGCGGGAACAGCCAGCATAAAAGGCGAAGGCGACGCCCGTCCGAGTTCATACTGGTATGAAGCATCCTTATTCTACGACGAACTGAAGAAAGACGGGATAGGCCAAAAAGCGCTCGAACGTTCGTTGAGCAAGTTAGGCCAGAAGAAAACGGATTCGGCAAAAATGTCGATGGTTGTCGATTTCATGAATTCGACACGCCTGCTGTCGCCCGTTATCGGCGCAATCAACGGGTCGGCCATACAGCAGAAAAACTCGTTCCTCATCAATAAAAAAGGGGAAAAAGTGTTCGGCGACAAAATGACGGTCGTCGACGAACCGCATCTTATCCGGTCGTCCGGGGCGCGTTATTTCGACAGCGAAGGCATTGCAACCCGGAAAATAAACGTCTTCGACGCCGGCGTGCTTAATACATATTATATAGATACATACTACGCCAACAAACTTGAGACGCCGCAGACGATAAGTTCGCCTTCCATACTGACCGTGCCTCCCGGTGCAAAAGACCTGAACGGCCTCGTGGCCTCCGTCGATAAAGGTATTCTTGTAACAGGCTTCAACGGCGGAAACTGCAACCCGACAACGGGCGATTTCTCCTACGGGATAGAAGGGTTCCTTATCGAAAACGGGAAAACGACGCAGCCCATAAATGAAATGAACATCACGGGCAATATGATTTCGTTATGGAACAACCTCATCGAAACCGGCAACGACGCTCGCCTGACATCAAACTGGCGGATACCGTCACTGCTGTTCGACAACGTTGATTTCAGCGGCATGTAAGCGTCCCGGTTCCATATAAATTTAACAAAGGTGCGCCGGATAATATCCCGGTGCACCTTTTTTATATATGTTTGTAACTATTTTGCACAACAGACTACAACAATGCATCGCAAAAACCGTTATCTATACATATTTATTGAGTGAATGTAACTTTAATGTATCACTAAAAACAGACAGTTATGATATTAGATTCGTTAGCAAACTCACAGCAATATGAGTCATTGCATCCCCTTTTCAAAAAAGCCTTTGATTTCATCAAACACACCGATTTTTCACAACTAAAAGACGGTGTAGTCGAAACAGGCGACCCGCGCCTGTATTTTTCGATAACGCGCCTGAGAGGTAAAGACCCTCACGACGCCGTGCTCGAAACGCATAAAAAATATATTGACATACAGGCGCCTTTCGTCGGTGTCGAATCAATCGGCTGGAAAGCAGGCGATGAACTGATGATTATTTCGGAACCTTATGATGAAAAGAAAGATGTTATGTTTTATCACGACTTCCCCACCACTTACACAAAACTTTACCCCGGACAGTTCGCCGTCTACTTCCCGGAAGACGGACACGCGCCGGGTATAGGACAGGGCGACATCCGGAAAGTAATAGCCAAAATTGCCGTCACAGAATAACTTATTTCTTAAAAAAACAAAATATTCAATATGAATTACCGGAATTGTATTGTTTTTTGAAAAACATTTATTACTTTGCCGCCTGTACAAAGTTGTAATTATTTCAAATAACAATAAATATGAAACTAAATTATTACACAACATTCTCACAGCGAGCAGATAATATCAAGTCTGTCATCAAAAAACCGTTGACACTGACCGAAAAGATATTATTCACGCATTTTTACGACGAAAACAATATAAAAACGTATGTAAGAGGGAAAGACTATGCCGGTTTCCGGCCTGACCGGGTCGCCATGCAGGATGCTACGGCTCAAATGGCAATCCTTCAGTTTATGATTTCAGGCAAGAAGCAGTCGGCCGTTCCCGCTTCCGTTCACTGCGACCACCTCATACAGGCTTACATAGGCGCGGCGGACGATTTGGACGCCGCAAAAACGACCAACAAAGAGGTTTACGATTTCCTGCAAAGCGCCTGCGATAAATACGGCATTATTTTCTGGAAACCGGGAGCGGGAATTATTCACCAGACCGTTTTGGAAAACTATGCCTTCCCGGGCGGGATGATGATTGGAACGGATTCGCATACCCCCAATGCGGGAGGGTTAGGCATGCTTGCCATTGGCGTTGGCGGCGCCGATGCGGTGGATGTAATGACCGGCATGGAATGGGAACTCAAAATGCCGAATATCATTGGCGTCAAACTCACGGGCAAACTTTCCGGGTGGGCGTCGCCGAAAGACGTCATCCTCAAGCTGGCCGGAATACTTACCGTAAAAGGAGGCACAAACTCCGTAGTGGAATATTTCGGCGAAGGCACAAAAAACATATCGGCAACCGGGAAAGCAACGATTTGCAACATGGGAGCCGAAATCGGCGCAACGTCATCCGTCTTTCCTTACGACGGGGAAATGGAACAATACCTCCTTGCTACGGGAAGAAGCGACATCGCAGAACAGGCCGGCACGGTAAAGGACTGCCTGAAAGCGGACGACGAAGTCCTCGCCCACCCCGAAAAATTTTACGACCGCGTAATAGAAATCGATTTGTCATCGCTGGAACCTTACGTGAACGGCCCGTTCACCCCCGATGCGGCAACGCCCATTTCCGAACTGGCCGGCAAAGTGAAAAAAACGGGCTATCCCGACAAAGTGGAGGTCGGACTGATTGGGTCATGCACGAACTCGTCTTATCAGGATTTAGACCGGGTTGCTTCACTGGCGCGTCAGGTAAAAGACAAAAACCTGACAATCCAAAGCCGGCTTATCGTCAACCCCGGTTCAAAAATGATAGAACACACGGATTCCGTAAAGATCATCGAAAATTCCGGCGCAAAAATAATGGCAAACGCCTGCGGGCCGTGCATCGGACAATGGAAACGCATCACGGACGATAATACCCGCCCCAACACGATTGTAAACTCCTTCAACCGCAATTTCGCCAAACGTGCGGACGGAAACCCGAATACCCATTCATTCGTCGCCTCGCCCGAAATAACAATGGCGCTGGCAATTGCCGGTTCACTCTCATTCAATCCGCTGAAAGACCGGCTGAAAAACAATGCCGGAGAATGGGTTTCACTTGACCCTCCTTCGGGAAACAGGTTTCCGCCGAAAGGCTTCCCGGATGTCGAAAAAGGGTTTGTTACGCCCACGTTCAAAACGGAAAAAGTAATCGTTGCCCCCGGTTCCCAAAGGCTGCAACTGCTTCATCCGTTTCCGGCATGGGACGGGAAGGATTTTAAGGATATGCCGCTTTTAATCAAAACGAAAGGAAAATGTACGACCGACCATATCTCAATGGCCGGGCAATGGCTGCGTTTCCGGGGGCACCTCGAAAACATCTCCGACAACCTGCTCATGGGCGCCGTCAACGCTTTTAACGGGGAAACGAACCATGTCCCGAACCGTGAAACCGGCTCTTACGACACCGTATCGGCCGTGGCTAAATACTACAAGTCAAAAGGAATATCCTCTATCGTGATAGCCGAAGATAATTACGGGGAAGGTTCTTCGCGCGAACATGCGGCCATGGAACCGCGATTCCTCAACGTAAAGGTCATTCTGGCAAAATCATTTGCAAGGATTCACGAAACAAATCTGAAAAAACAGGGTATGCTCGCCGTCACGTTCTCAAACCCCGATGATTACGAAAAAGTACGCGAACATGATACGATAAGCATAACCGGACTGACGGATTTTACGCCCAACAAACCATTAACGGCCGTTCTGGAACATTCCGACGGAACAAAAGAATCGTTTCACGTAAACCATACGTACAACGATACGCAGATTGAGTGGTTTAAAGCAGGCTCCGCCCTGAATTATAATGCTGATTAAACAATAAATCCTATGGAAGAAAACAAATTAAAGATTCACGACGGCAAATTAGCCGTCCCCGAAAACATCACGATACCGTTCATAACCGGCGACGGTATCGGTCGGGAAATAATGCCCGTATGTCAGGCGACGGTCAATGCGGCCGTTGCCAAAGCCTACGGAGGCAGCCGTTCGGTTATATGGAAAGAAGCGTCGGCAGGGGAAAAATCATTCCTCGAAAGCGGGGAATGGCTTCCCGAGGCAACATTAAAAATGTTCGACGAATATCTCATCGGCATCAAAGGCCCGCTGACGACGCCGGTTGGCGGCGGCATCCGGTCTATAAACGTCGCACTGCGCCAGAAGCTGGACCTTTACGTATGCCTGCGCCCCGTCCGGTGGTTCAACGGCGTTTTCACCCCGCTCAAAGAACCCTGGAATGTAAATATGACGGTTTTCCGCGAAAATACCGAAGACATATACGCGGGCATCGAATGGGATAAAGATACGCCCGAAGCCCGAAAGTTCCTCGACTTTTTACGCAGCGAAATGAACGTCACAAAAATCCGCTTCCCCGAAAGTTCGGCTTTCGGCGTGAAACCCGTATCGGAAGAAGGCTCCAAACGTCTCGTACGTTCCGCTATCCGGTACGCTTCCGACAATCATCTGCCGAACGTGACCTTGGTACATAAAGGGAACATTATGAAATTTACCGAAGGCGGCTTCAAGCGCTGGGGATACGAAGTCGCGGAAGAAGAATTCGGCAGCGCCGTCTTTACCATGGCCGAATACGAACGTATCCGGAAAGCGCAAGGAAAAGATGCGGCTAAACAGGCGCTGGCCGACGCGGAAAAATCGGGAAAAATAATTATAAAGGACGTGATAGCCGATGCTTTCCTGCAAAACACGCTGTTGAAACCCGAAGAATATTCGGTTATTGCAACGCTAAACCTCAACGGCGATTATATTTCCGACCAGCTGGCAGCCATGGTTGGAGGTATCGGCATCTCGCCGGGGGCAAATATCAACTATCTTACCGGACATGCCATTTTTGAAGCGACACACGGCACCGCGCCCGACATCGCGGGAGAAAACCGTGCAAACCCGTCATCGCTCCTGCTCTCTGCCGCAATGATGCTTGAATACATCCGGTGGGACAAAGCTTCCGAATTGATAACCAATGCCATGGAGCAATGTTTCACCGAAGGAAACGCGACTTCCGATTTGTCATCTTTCATGCCGAACGGAAAAAACCTCTCAACAACTCAATTTCAACAGGCGTTGATTGAGAAAATGAATTAAGAATCAGAAAGCAATTGACCATATTCAAATATGTAAATTCTGTAAATTACAACTATTAACTAAAAACTTTGATTATGAAAAAGGAATATTTAATGTATAAACTGGCCGAAACGATTAAAAAAACGTCTAAGATAGACAACTCATTATTCAAAAAATTCGGCGTAAAACGTGGTCTTCGCAACGAAGACGGTTCCGGAGTCCTGGTAGGACTGACAAATATAGGAAATGTAGTCGGATACGAACGCACCGACGACGGAAAACTGAAACCGATTCCCGGCAAACTGTATTACCGGGGATACGACGTTGAAGATATTGTACACGGCGTGATACAACAAAAACGGTTCGGGTTCGAAGAGGTCGCCTTCCTGCTTCTTTCGGGCAGCCTACCCGACCGGGAAGAATTGCAGCAATTCAAGGAACTGATATACGAAAACATGCCGTTGACGCACGAAACGACGATGAGTATCCTTCAATTACGCGGCGCAAATATTATGAACATCTTAGCCCGCAGCGTTCTCGGAATGTACAATTTTGACGAAAGCCCGGATGACCTGTCGCGCGACAACCAGATGCGCCAGTCAATAAAGCTGATTTCCCGTTTTCCGACGATTATTGCTTATGCGTACAATGTATTGCGTCATC
Organism: Tannerella sp.; assembly: GCA_031282485.1. Taxonomy (GTDB): domain Bacteria; phylum Bacteroidota; class Bacteroidia; order Bacteroidales; family Tannerellaceae; genus Tannerella. The sequence goes on from JAITDQ010000151.1 coordinate 7,582, forward strand.
ACAACAAGGAGCGTTCCCTGCACATACGTCATCCCCACGACCAACTTTCGCTGGCTGAGAATTTCCTCCACATGCTGAAACGCGATTATACCGAACTCGATGCCCGCATGCTCGACCTGCTCCTGATATTACAGGCCGAACACGGAGGCGGTAACAATTCGACCTTCACCGTCCGCGTGACGTCGTCGACCATGACCGACATTTATTCCTCCATTGCTGCCGGAATCGGTTCGCTCAAAGGCCCGCTGCACGGAGGCGCAAATATTCAGGTGACGGATATGTTCGAACATCTGAAAGAAAACGTCCGCGACTGGAAAAGCGTCGACGAAATAGACCTGTACCTGACACGTATCCTGAATAAAGAAGTATACAACAAAACCGGACTGATATACGGTATCGGACATGCCGTATATACCATTTCAGACCCGCGGGCGCTGTTACTTCGCGAACTGGCCGGCGAACTGGCAAAGGAAAAAGGCCGCTACGACGAATTTAAGTTCCTTGAACTCCTGGAAGAGCGCTCCGTCGAAGTTTTCGCCCGCGTAAAAAACAACGGCAAACACGTATCCAGCAATGTCGACTTCTACACCGGTTTTGTCTACGACATGATTGGTTTACCGAAGGAAATATACACTCCGCTGTTCGCCATGGCGCGAATTGTAGGCTGGACGGCGCACCGGAACGAAGAACTCAACTTCGCCGGAAAACGCATCATACGTCCCGCATACAAAAACATCATCGACGACACACTCCCCTACATCCCAATCGAAGAACGATAGGATTATCAAGCAGGCGTCCGGCTTTTCGGACGCCTGCTTTTACATGTCATTTTTATAAGAATAACAAAGGCATGACAATTTTTTGAATTGCCCAAGATTTTTCCTTGTTTCTCTTTTATTTGTTATGAAAAAATGCCTAACTTTGCATCGTAAACAATATGATTCAATGAAAAAAGAAATAGGAAAATGGTTTATGGACATAGCTAAATACACTGCAACGGCGGTGCTTATATCGTCGTTTCTGGGTGGATTTGAGCAAAAGTGGCTAATGTATGCCGTGGGGATATTTACCGTTGTCCTGTGTTTATTATTAGGATTGTATTTTATTAAAGATAAAAAACAATATCGTTATGGGAGCTATAATTATGTGTTTAACAATCGTCGTGCTTGGGGTTGGTCTGTATATTTTTGACCATACTAAGGCAGGTAAGAAGTTTTTTGACGAAAAAGATTAGTGAGTAATTTATTATGGGAATACATAAAAGACACTACCGGACGTAAACGTTATGTCCGTATTATTTTACGAAAAAATTTTGTTATTCGCCGGATAAATGTATTTCTGCAACTAAAAGGGAAATCATGGATAAATTAGAATATAAAGGATATTTCGGGAGTATCGAATACAGTAAAGAGGATGAATGTTTATTCGGAAAAGTTACAGGTATGCCTGATAATTTAATCAGCTACGAAGGAAACACTGCGGCGGAACTTTATGCCGATTTTAAGGAAGCGATTGATTCTTATCTGGATTATTGTAAGGAGAAAGGGATCAAACCTCGCAAATCCTATAATGGCATGTTAAATATACGGATACCGTCCGAAATACACAGAAGAATAGCTATAATTGCCGACCGTACCGTCACGAGTATTAATGCTTTTATAAGGGATTCCAGAGAAAGAAAATTGGAATCAATGCGTTGACGACCTGTAGAGAATCAGGAAACTGTTTCAAAAGTCCTCGTTTTGTCATACAATGAAACATCAACCACAATTTTGGCATGGAAAATTTTCCGTTATTCATTGCTATTTTAAAAAAACAGTT
>JAITDQ010000161.1 GCA_031282485.1 Tannerella sp.
TTCAGGCTTACGCCGAGTTTTTCCTGTTTCGCATACTCGGCTTTTAACGAATCGTCGGGAATGGCGTCCAGCAAACCCGTGCCGTAAATGCCGATCGTGGATTCGAGCTTTACCCGGACATTCCGGTAAGGCACAACGGTTGTCACACCGTTTTTCGTCACCTCCAGCGGCACATAATACGCATCTTCGGGAATCGTCACCTCCGGGTATATAAGCGTATACGATTCTCCGTCGGGGAAAGCGTTTTCCCATTCGTCGACGTATGGCAGCCAGTCGATCCGTATCTTTGTTTCGTCGACGGGGGGCTTGAACGGTTCTACGGCGCGTGTCTGGGGCATCCCCGTCAGCGAACTCAGGTAAGTATCCGTTTCGTCGGTGATGACCAGCAGGTATCCGTTGCCGATCGTTGTCGAATTATAGGAAGTCTGGCGTTTGCCGTGTCCGTAACCCGGATGACAGTGGATGCATGAGGTTCGCAGATAGAGGGGGCCTAATCCTCTCCGCGGCGATTCGACGGCGCCCGTCGTGATAAACGGGTCTTCAAACAGGCGTTCCCCCCGCTTGAATGAAGCTAAGTAGCCTCCCTGTTCGACGGCCGGCGCCGGCAACTCGTAGGCGGAACTCGTTTCGTTAAAGACGGTACCGGCTCTTCCGCCGGCATAATATTCTTCCGCCGGCACGTCTTTTCCGGTATCATCCTTAGAGATATCATCCTCCCTCTGACAGGAAGAAAATGATACGGCCAGACAGATTATGCAATATAAATACAGTCTTCTTCTCATGTCAACGTTATTCCTGTATCAGTTCGATTGCCTCATCCAGTTTGTCCAGCAAAGCGTTACAGGCGTCTTTGGCCTTTCCGCTGGCGGCTTCCGTCAGGTTATCACGGAAAGGAGCGGGCATGGCTTCTATTTCGGCGATGGCGGTGGTGATGGCGGCCTGTATTTCACTGTCCAGCGTCGGGTTGAGCGATTTAATGTATGCGCTTACCGAAGAGGCATTGGCCGCAGTGCCGTTATTTCCATAATAAGCATGCTGTACGCTTCGGATGTTATCGGCAAAGTCGGCAATGGAATTCCAGCTGTACCACGATTCCACATCCAGCACGTTTCCGCTGCTTACCGGATCGGTGATTTTCGTATTGCCCACTTCATCGGCAATATCGGCAGCGCCCTGAAGGATTTGGACATAAGCGGCTATCTGCGTTTTGTAAATCTTGTTGCCGGCTTCGCCTGCGGCTATTATGATCTCGCCATAGTTAAGGGTCGGTTCGAGTTCAGCATCTTCGAGGATAGACAGTTTTTCGTCCGATATGTTTTCCACACCCGCCCAGCTGGCTTCCAGACGTATGCACTGGTTGCGGAGGTCTTCGGCTACGGCGGCGCAGTAGACCAGTTCCGTTTCGCTCAGTGCGCCGTAGGAAACGCCGTCCTTATCGACGCCTCCCGCATATTTACGCGCTCCTCCGTCGCGGAAGACCATGTATTCCACGGCATGAAAACCCAGCAACCCGTATCCGAGCGTGGCAAAGCCGTCGAAATTACAGCCGTTTTCCTTCATGTTATTTATCAGGGTCGTATTCCTCAGGGTCTGGTCGAGCTGCGCTTTGTCCAGCGGCCATGAATCGATATGCGGGTCAATGGAATAATCGGCCGCAGCGCCATACAGGAACGCTTCGCTCTGTTCCCAGTATTTGCGGGCTGCAATCCATTCGTTGCACACGGCTTCAATATTTCCCTGCCCGGGGTCATCTTTCAGTCTGACACAGGCTTCATACAGGTCTATGGATTCGTCGGCCAGTGATTTATAGGTTGCAATCACGACCCCGTTAACATACTGCTCAATTGTTTTCGTTTTTTGGGGATCCAGCGTATCTTCCGTTACGGGATCATCGTCATCGCCACAGGACGACATACTCAAACCAAGTGCGACGGCAGTCACAAACAAAAGCGGAAATCTAACATATTTTCTCATCGTAGTTTATTATTATATAGTGAATATTAATTACATATCAAACAGTCCCGAATACGCAACGCCCAGACTGAGCGTATTTTCATTATTATACCGGCTCTTCAAAATCCGGTGTGAAAATTCAGCCTTTACGACCAATCCCCTCATCGGCATATAATTCAGTCCCCCCGTGACGCACTGACGACCCCAACAGTCGTTGTCGGTTATGTTTCCCTGTGTTTTATACATGGAATCATAGTAGTCATACCGTCCGAACAGATACAGTTTATTTTCGTTCGTTTTCAAATTCTCAATCCGCGAAAAGATGTCATAACCGGCTTCCACTCCAAGGCAGATAGCGTCCGACCCTATCGGCGTCTTGGGCGAGGGAGAACCGCTGCGGCTTTCCATATTTTTCTTCGTTATTTTCTCGGAATCGGAAAGGTGTCCGTAAACAAAATTCCCGCGCACAATCGTGTTATGATCATCATAATGAAGATCCACGGAGCCGATCGTGACCGTACCGTTCAGGTCGCGGTACGAATCCGGCTTCAGGCTGTTCGACGCACTGTTTCCCGCATATCCGCTGACGCCGACCCGCAGTCCTTTTACGGAATAATTATCTACCCGCACGGCTCCGGCATAAGAGGTTGCCATTTTAAATTCGTAAGGACTTCCGGCGCCTCCCTTTATCCAGTCTTTGGAGCCGAAACGATCCGCATCCAATCCGGCAACGAACATCGCTTCATAACGCCATTGTTTCGTTCGCCCCCACAGGCTGACGCCCGTTTCATGCCACGTGCAGGGCAGAATGGCGGCCTCGCCCTCCGGACGGTAGACGGTAAAAAATTCCGTCGGCATGTGGTACTGATTTGTCAACCCGACGGGCACAATGATATGTCCCATACGTATTTTCAATTCGTCGCAAAAACTTTTCTGAATCCAGAACTGTTCCAGTGCGACCTCCCCACCCCGCTCTATTTCGCTTTCATATTCTCCGGTTTCTTCTTCTTCTATCTCTATGGCGGATTCCGTTCCCCCGTGTTCGAACTCTATTTCCGACCCCATTGTCCAGCCTTTGCCGAAATCATACCCCACAAAAAACACGACATGCGGCAAATCAAACTGCCCGTGCGAATCCGCATCCTTATACAATCCGGCATTCGAATACCGCTTATAATTGCTGCTGTAAAACATCCGGCTCATCGCCGCCTCGCCATAACCTCCCAGCGTAAGACGGGATTTTTTTTCAGCGGTTACCGCACGCTCATTCTTCGACTCCGCCTTCGCCTCCTCCGGGTTAAGCCCGTCATCCGCGTTTACCACACAAAACCCTGCGGATAAAAGCCCTGTACATATTATTAATATACTTTTTCTATTTATAAACATAACCTCTTCTATTAGCCCGCAAATGTAAGGAGGTTAAAATTAACCCGCAATCCCCAATAGTAGGGATATTCAGGGGCTAATCAAAGGATTTATTAACCATTAATAGGTAGGGAACGCCGGCATGGGCGCGAAATGCTTGGAAGCAATCGAAAAATGTCACCTTCGACGGCGTCATTCACCGGGAGTTTAATTCCCAATCTTCATCCGTTCCCAAAGCCGGCGGGGAATAAGTCGCCAGAAAAAGACCAGTACGCGGTACCGCCAGTCGATAACGACGATTCGTTTTCGCTTTTCCAGTGCGCCGGCAATAATCGCGGCGACCTTATCCGGCCGCATCAACATGGGATATTTGTGTGCGTTCGTATCAAGCAGCGGCGTATCGACAAATCCGGGGCGGATATCGGTGAATCCGATATGCAGATTCCTCCTGCGGGACAGTTGCGCCAGCGCATCAATATATGTATTCTGAAATCTTTTTGTCGCCGAATAGGCCGGAGCGTCGCCCAGTCCTTTTGTCCCGGCGATAGAACTGATTACGGCGATATGTCCTCCGCCTGTCATCTCAAAATAATGGAAAGCGGCCGTGACCATCCGGATAAAACCGGACACATTTGTTTCCGCCGTCCGAAGTTCAACTTCCTCGTCCAGCAAGGGATTTTGACGTCCCATCCCCGACGCCAGAAAAAACAAATCCATGCCTCCTCTCAGCCGGATAAGATGCATCAGCCTCTCAGCCGCATCCTCTTTCATGACGTCAACGGGATATGCCGTCACCTTTTCAGGATCGCTTTTCCTCAGTTCCTCCAGCGCCTCTTCGCGCCTGCCGGCCACACCGAGCAGGTATCCTTTTCTCAACATGCACAAGGCAACTTCCCTGCCGATACCGGACGTCGCCCCTATAATAATAATCTTTTTCATTTTCCTGTTGTTTCGGTAATGATTGCCTCATGTACCATGATTCGCCGGCAAAAGTAATAAAAAAACCGGTGTACGAATAATCGCGCACCGGTTTTCACCCATTAACTAATACCTGTTACCTGTAAAAACCGCTTAATTCACTTCGATCGAACGCTGCTTTTTCTGAATTTCCTCCTCTGCAAACTTCGGCAGATAAACGGACAACACACCATGTTCAACCTTTGCCTCAATCCTGTCTTTGTTTACATTATCCGGCAAAACCAATGTCTGACGGAATTTCGAGTATGAAAATTCGCGACGTAAATACCGTGCATCCTTATTTTCATCTTTCATTTCACTTTTCTTTTCAACCGTAATCACCAGATCATTATCCTCTTCAATACTTACGTTGAAATCGTCTTTCGTCATTCCTGCAGCGGCAACTTCTACGCAATAAGCCGTGTCCGTTTCCTTCACATTGATAGCAGGCGACGCAGCGCTTGTTCCTAATTTCCAGTCGTCTTTGAAAAAGTCGTTGAAAAACAACGGCAGCCAACCCTGATTCTGATTTCTTCTTACTAATGTTGTCATAACTAAATCCTCCATATTTTAAATCCTAATTCTTAATTTTAAATTTATCACTTTTTGGTTCAATCCAATATTTTCTATCATTCTCACTTTTTTCAACTTCTCGCACTCACTGTAATTCAAATCCCATGCCAAAATATTTTTACGACATTTTGTCATCACACATCACTAAAACGACCTGAATCCGCAAAAAATTCATGACAAATTGGCGCAGTGGTAATAAATGCCTGTTTATGCTTTTTCTTTTGAGCAAAAATTTTGTAAGTTTGCAACGAAAACATAAAAACAACAATCGAATATGCAAAATGACAATACCGATAACCGCTCTGTGCTGTTAATATACACCGGCGGGACGATTGGGATGATCGAAAATCCGGAAACAGGCGTGCTGGAAAATTTAAAATTCAAACATTTAGTCCATCTAATGCCGGAGTTGAAACGTTTCAATTATAACATTGCAACCTATCAGTTTTCTCCCCCGATCGATTCGTCGGACATGGAGCCTTCGCACTGGGCTAAACTTGTGGAAATAATATCCGATAATTATGAGCATTTTGACGGATTCGTCGTTCTTCACGGAACGGATACGATGTCATATACCGCTTCGGCGTTGAGTTTCATGCTGGAGAATCTCGGGAAACCGGTCATATTAACCGGTTCGCAGCTGCCCATAGGAATGTTGCGCACCGACGGCAAAGAGAATCTCATTACGTCAATTGAGATCGCCGCCGCGAAAAATCCGGACGGTTCGCCGACAGTCGCGGAGGTATGCATCCTTTTCGAAAACAGCCTCATGCGGGGCAACCGTACGACAAAGATAAACGCAGAAAATTTCAACGCATTCCGTTCACATAACTATCCCGTGCTGGCGCATGCGGGTATCCATATCAAGTATGAAACGCACTTGCTTCGCAAACCCGACCCTTCGCGCAAGATGAAACCTCATTTTCAGATTGACGCCAATGTAGTCATTTTCACGCTTTTCCCCGGTATTAAGGAGGAAATTGTTTCGGCAATACTGCACGCTCCGGGATTACGCGCGGTGATACTCAAAACGTTCGGTTCCGGTAACGCGCCTCAAAAGGAATGGCTTATCCGTTTACTGCGTGAAGCGACGGAGAGAGGTATTATTGTTGTGAACATCACGCAATGCCTGACCGGTGCCGTCGAAATGGAACGTTACAGGACAGGACGGCAACTGCTGTCCGCCGGCGTTATTTGCGGATATGACAGCACGCCCGAATCGGCTATCACGAAACTTATGTTCCTGGCAGGACACGGCTTGTCCAATGCCGAAATCCGAAAACGGATGAATATGGACATAGCCGGCGAAATTACCGGGATGCGGTAAAACGTCCCTTCAAACGAAACTCTTTTTGCAAAAACAGGCCTTAAAACCTTGCAAATAACCCTGCATTAAGTATGCCCCTGTAACCGAATCCAAGTTCAAGGAAAGCCCCCGCGTTTCTTCCGAACCGCAATCCGACGGGCGTTATCTGAAATGTGGTATAAGGATTTGTTGCGGAATCATTCAAATTCTCACCGTTGTTACTTTTATATTTAAGATGATAAAATGTCCTGCCGATACCGGCCAGGGCATACATATTAAACGCGCCTAAAGGGAGATACGTTAATTCCGTTTCAAGAGCAAACGTATAATGGGTCTTATAAAACTTACCCGTTTCAATCCCGGCCACAAACCCCTTCGATTGGGCATAGTCATACGCCACAAACCCTCCTACTGCAAAAATCCGGCTACTGTGATATTTATATCCGAGATGCACGGAACCGTAAGAACCGTCATCTTTCATTTCCATATCATTCGGTAATGACGAAACAATCATATCCGAAAAAGTATTCAGAATTTCGTTCGTATTCCAGATACCAAGCCCCACTTCGAGCGAATGTTTCTTCCGCTGTCCGTAAACATTCCCACAAAAAAACAGTAAACACATAATTGCCGACAAACAAACTTTCGATTTCATACATATAATTTTTAAATTGTTAATAACTGATGCGACCACTAATATTCCATTTCATAAAATCAACCTCGCTTTCTATTTTCGCCTCAATGCTGTCGGGCAATGCAGGAAAAAAATCAATCCCGGTAATGTTTTGCAGCTCTTCCACGCTCATGGCGCAGGTCGATAAAAGCTTTTGCCCGCCTTTGTTGGCAAACATGAAAGCAATGGCAGACCAGCGACCGTTATCATTTTGCAAAAGCGCTTTAAAAAAGGCGTCGGGGACAGCCACTTTACCGGATCCAATCGTTTTCGGCCGTTTCGATACAATCGGGCCGCAGACAACGTAGATTTTCCCTTTTTGCATGGCTAAGCCGCGCACCTGTTCTTCCAAATCCTTCCAAATGCCTGAATTTAAACTCTTATGTTGCGGACAGACATTTGAAAGATAAAAAGATTCTTTCATGGCGCGTTTGCTCCATTTCATATCGGCAGCCGGAGCCATGTGTCCCCTGTCCCAGCCTGAATTTTTGTA